>NZ_CALBSN010000125.1 GCF_937967675.1 uncultured Flavobacterium sp.
AAAATATTCTCCATAAGTACAAAAATACAACAACCAATTCTTACTTTTGTGCTGTAATGGAAAATTTGCTTTCAAAAATTAACAACCCTACCGATTTAAGGAAACTTCCTGAAAATCAATTACCTCAATTAGCCAAAGAATTGAGAGACTTTATCATTGATATTGTTTCAAAAAAAGAAGGGCATTTGGGGGCAAGTTTAGGTGTTGTAGAATTGACCATTGCGCTACATTATGTTTTCAACACACCAGAAGATTTACTGGTTTGGGATGTGGGTCATCAAGCTTATGGGCATAAAATCCTAACCGAAAGACGTGATATTTTCCATACCAACAGAGAATTAAATGGAATTTCAGGTTTTCCTAAGCGAAGTGAAAGTGTTTATGACACTTTTGGAGTGGGACATTCTTCTACTTCGATTTCGGCAGCTTTAGGAATGGCATTGGCTTCGCAATTAAAAGGAGAAATTGACAAACAACATATTGCCGTGATTGGCGATGCTTCGATTGCAAGCGGAATGGCTTTTGAAGGTTTGAATCATGCTGGAGTTACCGATGCGAATTTATTGGTTATTTTAAATGATAACGCTATTGGAATTGATCCAAGTATTGGCGCTTTGAAAGAGTATTTAACCGCAGTTAAAGAAGGAAAAAACCCGAAACAAAATAACATCATCAAATCCTTAAATTTTGATTATTCAGGTCCGATTGATGGTCATGATTTACCTAAGTTAATTTCGGAATTAGACCGATTGAAATCGGTAAAAGGTCCAAAATTCTTACATGTGATAACTACCAAAGGTAAGGGATTGCAATTAGCGGAAGAAGATCAAGTTAAATATCACGCGCCAGGAAAATTCGATGCTGAAACTGGAAAAATTCATCCGAAAGACGAATCGAATTTACCTCCAAAATTTCAAGATGTTTTTGGGCATACATTAGTAGAATTAGCAAATCAAAACGAAAAAATCATTGGAATAACTCCGGCTATGCCAACAGGAAGTTCAATGACCTACATGATGGAAGCATTTCCAAAACGCGCTATCGATGTTGGAATTGCTGAACAACATGCCGTTACCTTAGCCGCTGGAATGGCAACACAAGGAATGGTGGTTTTTTGTAATATTTATTCCACTTTTCTACAACGTGCTTATGACCAAGTGATTCATGATGTTGCGTTACAAGATTTACCCGTTATTTTCTGTTTGGACAGAGCAGGTTTGGTGGGTGAAGACGGAGCTACCCATCATGGTGTATTTGATATTGCGTATTTGAATTGCATTCCAAACATGATTATTGCGGCTCCAAAAGATGAAATCGAATTGCGAAATATCATGTTTACGGCTTCAGAAGGTTTGAATCATCCGATTGCCATTCGCTACCCAAGAGGAAGAGGTGAAAATGTGAATTGGGAACAACCTTATGAGAAAATGGAAATTGGGAATATAAAAGAACTTCAAAAAGGAAGTAAAGTTGCCATTTTATCTACGGGAACTATTGGTAATAATGTTACGAAAGCATTGAAAGAAGTAGACAATTCAAAACTGTTTTCGCATTATCATTTTCCATTTGTAAAACCATTAGATATTGAAGCTATCAAATCTATTATAAATTCTCATGACCAAATTATTACTATCGAAGATGGTGTAATTACAGGTGGTTTTGGGGAACAAATCAATACGATTATTACAACAAATGATTTAAATACATCCATCATCAATCTTGGAATTCCCGATTCTTTCATAGAACATGGAACAGTTTTTGAGTTACAACAACTTTGCAAAATCGACGTTAACAATATTATTCAATTATTAAATTCATATTACAATGTTTAAAAAAGCCTTTGTGTTTGCATTATTTTTGGTTGTTTTCCATTCCAATGCTCAAATTGTAAAAACACAATTACCCGATTCTACTTCGTATTGGACTAAAGAAAATGTGGTAGGTTTAGATATTTCTCAGATTACTTTTGTCAATTGGAATGCAGGAGGTAATAACTCTATTTCAGGTTTATTAAAGGGTAAGTTTGTTCGAACTTATGTTAAAAATAATGTTCGTTGGAATAATGAATTGATAGCGCGATATGGAATTAACAAACAAGAACAACAAGATGTTAGAAAAACAGATGACCAGCTTCAGATAAATTCTACTTTTGGATATAAGAAAGATTCAATTTCGAATTGGTATTATGCTGGAAAATTTAATTTCAACACACAATTTGCTAATGGATATGCTTATCCAAATACAAGCTTAGCTATTTCAAAACCATTTGCACCAGCATATACTTTCCTTGGGGTTGGAGCAGAATATTCTAGAAAAGATTTGAATTTAACGCTTTATTTGTCTCCATTAACACAAAAAACAACATTGGTTTTTGATCAGAGATTAGCAAATCAAGGAGCTTTTGGTGTTGAAAAAGCCATTTATGATGAGCTTGGTAATTTGATTCGTGAAGGTAAAAACATCAGAAATGAAACGGGTATTCTAATTACAAATCAATGGAAAAAAGAGGTTTATAAAAATATTAATTTTGAACATAGAATTTCTCTTTACACAGACTATATCAATAATTTTGGAAATGTTGATGTAGATTGGCAGTTACAATTAGATATGACAGTAAATCAATATGTAAAAGCAAATATTGGAACTCATCTTGTTTATGACGATGACATAAAATCTAAAGAAGAAAAAAATGGGGAGCAAATAATAAAAGGGCCAAAGGTTCAGTTAAAACAATTATTAGGAATAGGAGTTACCTATTCATTCTAAAATAAAACTTTATGTATAATAAAAAAAGGCTTCATTTCTGAAGCCTTTTTTTATTATACATAAAGTAAATTATTCTTTAATAATTTTTGTAGAATAAGAAAAATCAGAACCTTCAATATTTACAGCATATACTCCACTATGCAAACCGTTTAAGTTTAATGATTTTTCACCTGTAAAATCACTTGATGTTTCAACAACTTTTCTTCCGTTAATATCATAAACTTGTATTGTTAATTCTCCAATATAATTAGCTATTGCAACATTAACAATACCGTTAGAAGGATTAGGGTATACCTTTATTCCTTTAGACAGTGCAATATCTTCATTAGAAAGAACGGCATTTGTCAATGTACCAGAGAATACACCTCTACCATAAGTAGCAGCGAAAACATTATAAGCGGTTGGTGCTGTTGGTGAATTAGGCTGTAAATCCAAATCCGTAACTTTAACATTACTCATTCCGTTGTAAGCTTGTCTCCATTGTAAAGATTGAGCAGACGTACCAGCTGGGTTAAACCCTGTTGCATACCAAACACCTAATTCAGTTCCAATTAACAATTCGTCTGTTTTTAATGGATTTTGAACTATAGCTTTTACAGGTAAATCAGGTAAATTTCCTTCAATACTATTCCAAGTTACACCTGCATCTGAAGAATACCATACATTTACGACACCGTAGTTGTGCATAGTTACAAAAATTTGACTGTCATTAGAACCAAACTCTACGTCTGAAATACTTCCAACAAATGATGAACCCGTAATATCAAACCACGTAGCACCAAGACCATTTGCATTAACAATTTTCAATAACTTACCGTTCATTGTTCCAACATATAGTGTTGTTGGAGTTACTTTACCTACTGTTAATGCTGTTGGATAAGTTGTTAATAAAGCATTTGTCAAGTTTGTACGTGTTGGATTACCTGCTCCTAAATAATTAGAATATCTTCTAACAATATAAGGTGTTGCTAAAGTAGAATTTGTTCCATCAGAATAAATAATGTCATTTGTAGAATCCAATGCAAAAGCAGGATAGAAAAGTCCTAAATTAGCTCCACTACTTAAGGATTTTTTTAATGTACCATCTAAATTTCTAACATTAGTATTATCATTGTAAACATAATTAGTTACATAATATGCACTAGCAGCTGTTGTAGCATTTTGTTTGAACAAAGGTTTACCACCATCACCTCCTTGAATTTCGACACTTGCACCAACTCCTGTTAATCCAGTTGTTGTACTTCTAGTTGAAGGAAAATAATTAGACCCATTATCTTGAGCTCCTGCTAAGAAGAAGTCACCAGACATACCCGAAATTCCTTTAGGTAAAACAGCAACCCCTACAAATTGAGTAACGTTGAATCCATTATTTCTTGCTACTGCAGGAGTTC
The DNA here is from genome assembly GCF_937967675.1 of uncultured Flavobacterium sp. GTDB lineage: Bacteria > Bacteroidota > Bacteroidia > Flavobacteriales > Flavobacteriaceae > Flavobacterium. Next base: position 4,158 of record NZ_CALBSN010000125.1, read on the forward strand.
CAGTAGTAGACAAACTTCCTGAATAATAAACACCACCATCGTTTCCAAATATAGCAACATTAGAATTCCCTGGTTTAAAAACCATAGCATGCTGATCAGCGTGAACATCTGAAGTCCAGTTTGAAATAGTTACCCATCCACCTGTTGTTGTTCCACCGTTAGCAGATCTATATAAATCAATTCCTCCAACATATAAAATTTGATCATTTGTTGGGTCTGATTCAATCATTAAATCGTAAAAAGCTTGTGCTCCTGTAAAACCATAAGTTATTTCTCTAGACTCATTACCAGTCGGTAAAGCTAATACTGTTGGGGCAGTAGCAAATGCATCATTTGTAACTTCCAATTTAACTTCAATTGTAGGATTATTACTATCTGCCTGGCCAAGCTCTGTAAGTATGTATACTTTATTTGCATTAGTATTAGAAGTTTCAATTTCTACACGTTGTCCACCTCCATTACCAGTGACAGTGTGTTTCAAATCAAATGTAGCTCCATTGTCAGAAGACATAAAAACTTTTCCACCACCATCGCCAAATGTCCAACTATTAGTAGAAGACACCCATATTTTTCCATCAGCACCTATTTCTATATCATTTGGACATGTTTCATTACCTGTTGCTGTAACAGGCAAACTTAATCTTGTCCAAGTAGAGCCTCCATTAGTAGATTTATATAAACCGTAATTTGTAGACCCCATAAAAGTGTTACTTCTAGCTTCAGAATAATATCCATCACCTACAGCAGCATATATTTCAGAAACACCTCCATTATTCTTAACAACAACATCATTTATAAACTGAATCCCTGGAACAAGATTACCTGTAAACTCCCCTGGCATAATAGGCTTTAATGTCCCATTCAAATCCGTTAAATTAGCCATCAGTAAATCACCATCTTCTTTTGAAATCATTATAGATGGAATTCCTATACCTGTATCAGTACCACCCATTGTAATTGGTCCTCCTGTAACATTATTCATCATGATTACAGCTAATGCACCTGCTGATTCAGCAGCTGAAACTTTATCAACGAAAGCACAAGTACCTCTTCTAATTAAAACTATTTTACCAGATAACGAACCTGCTGGCATTGCGGTACAACCATCTTCAGTAGGAGCAGTTCCATCATTCATAATCACAATAGGAGCTGTAATTGTAGTTGTAATTTCAGGTCCAAAACTTGCTTGAATTGAAACATAATTACCCGCAACATTCGATGGAGAATTAATCGTTAAATTAGAAACATTTTGCTGAATAGTATTTCCTGTTATTCCTCCTAAAACTCTAGACCAAGTTGCTCCAGCATCAGAAGTTTTCCATAATCCATTTCCATTTACATCTCCAAAAACATAAGACTCTCCTGTACCTACATACCAAACACTAGTATTATTTGGATCAGCATAGATACATTGAACATTTAAATTTTCTGGTAAATTTAATCTTGTCCATGAAGAAATTGAACTACTAATATTTGTATTTTTCCACAAACCACCACTTACTCCACCAGCAATAACAGTGTTGTAAGTTAAATCTGTAGGGTCAAACATTATTGCTCTTGTTCTACCTCCTACATTATTAGGTCCTCTCTCAATCCATAAATTATCACTAGCATCCCCAGGAACTCTACCATTTTGCAGGGCAGCAAGTCTTTCTTGTTTTAATGACTCTCTAATTATCTCTAATTTCTCAGGTGTAGGAGTTCCTAAAGAAGGATTCATAGAAAGTAACCATTCTTGCTCGTTAAACTTATCTGGAGGAAGGCCTAATGCTTTTCTCTCTTGTTTAGAAATATGAAAAGTTTTTTTAACTTTACTGTTCTTTAAAAATTCATCATGCTTTTTTCTTAATTCTAAAATCTCTTTTGAAACGTTAGAATTGTTAGAAACCGTTTTGTTGTTAATTACTTTTTCTGATTTTTCGATAGGATTTTTTGTACCTTTTTCTTGTGAAAAAGCAAAGGAAACAAAGAAAAAAGTAACTACAACTAATAGTAATAGTTTTTTCATGGTATATGAGGTTAATTTATAATTCGAACAAAATTAACATTTTACGTGAAATTCTAAAATTTTTTAGTACTTATTTTTAAATTTTTAACTTTTGTTAGCCTGAATTGTCTTATATAATTCGAAAGCTTTACCATCGGTTAACAAAGAAACAAAATGACAAATATGCAACAATCTGTCGTACAAGATTTCTTTTTGAAATTGGAAACGTTCTGGTAATAATTTCAGTAATAATTCATCGTAGTTAGAAGCTGTTCCGTTTACTTTTTTATTATAAGCCGTACAAAATCCATCTAATAAACTATTGATGATTTTATAACCCATTACTTCTTTCTGAATTACTTCCTTACTTTGATATACGTTTTTGACACTAATTTGGATGATGTCATTCATTTGTGCTTTGTACTGACTTTTATCCATCAAGGCAAATGGAAATTCTCCAGCCAAAATAGCTTGCTCGTTTTCCATAAAAACTGCTACCGCATCGTTGATTAAACTTCCAATAGCTAAGGCGCGCAAGTAACTAATTCGATCTTCTTTAGTGATTAACTCGTTGTATTTTTTGGTGTCGATTCCGTTTTTGACTAATTTAATTAGGTATTCTAACGCATATTCTTCCGAAATCCAACCTAAATTGATTCCGTCTTCAAAATCGATGATGGTGTAACAAATATCATCAGCCGCTTCAACTAAATAGGCTAATGGATGACGCTCAAAACCGATATCGTTTCCTGATTTATTCGAAATCAAACCCAACTCATTAGCAACCTCAGCAAAGAATTCTTTATCTTGCTGAAAGAAGCCATATTTTTTATCGCAAATTTTTTGGGTTGGTTTTTTGGGTAAACTTTCTTTCGGATACTTCATAAAAGCACCCAAAGTCGCATACGAAATACGCAAACCGCCTTCGATTCCCTCTCGAGAAGAAGCTAAAACTGAAAATCCGTTGGCATTTCCTTCAAAATCGATTAAATCTTGCCATTGTTTTTCGGTTAATTGGTCTTTGTATTGCAATCCGTTTCCAGTTTTGAAATATTCTCCAATGGCTTTTTCTCCCGAATGTCCGAATGGTGGATTTCCAATATCATGAGATAATGCCGCAGCCGCCACAATCGCACCAAAATCATTCGCTTGATAACCGTGAACTTCTTGTAAATGCGGATATTTTGCAATGATTTGCTTCCCAACCAAACGTCCCAAAGAACGACCAACAACAGAAACTTCCAAACTATGCGTTAGTCGGTTGTGCACGAAATCGGTTTTTGAAAGTGGAATGACTTGCGTTTTATCTTGTAGACTTCTAAAAGCGGCAGAAAAAATAATTCGGTCATAATCGACTTCAAAGCCTAAACGGGTGTCGTCTTGCTCTTTTCGTAAACGTTTACTGGTGTCGCCTTGTCTTTTTAAGGACAATAATTGTTCCCACTGCATCATAAGATTCTAGATTGAAGATTGCGGATTTTTATATTACTCTTTTTCGTTAGCCAAAAAGAAATTTCTCGATTTTTTTGGATACTGATTGTAACTTTTATCACTCGGGTTTACGATTACCGATTTAATATTGATTTCGTCTCCTACTTTAAAATTTTTCTCGGTATATTGGTAATCCAATAAATATTCGCCACAGAAATAATTCCCATCTGCATCTTTTTCTATAATTCCGGTGTAAATTCCTTTTTTATCTTTTGACATAATTCTATTTTTTTCAAATGTACGAATTGGATTGTAATTATTTAAAACAAAAACAGCCATCGTAGTGATGACTGCTTTCTTTATTCTATTATCTATGTTCTTTTATTTAATTAAGAACCACACATTTCACAATCTTCTGGACCAGAATTTCTAGCTCTTTCAATCATAGCTCTGTATTCTTCTGCAGACATTTCTGCTGGTTCTTCTAAAACTGCAATAGCTTCTACTTTTTTAACTTCAACATGTTGTTCTTTCACTTCAATTGGCGCTTCTTTTTTGTCGTTGTTTAAAGTAAACTTAATCGCATCAACAGCTGCTTTTGTTCTTAAATAATACATTCCCGTTTTTAAACCTGATTTCCAAGCGTAGAAGTGCATTGAAGTTAATTTCGCATACGTTGCATCTTGCATAAACAAGTTCAACGATTGCGATTGGTCAATAAAATAACCTCTTTGACGACTCATATCGATAATATCTTTCATCGACATTTCCCAAACCGTTTTGTACAATTCTTTTAAATCAGCAGGAATTCTTTCAATGTGTTGCACCGAACCATTGTGACGCATGATTTCTTGCTTCAATGTTTCGTTCCACAAACCTCTTT
>NZ_CALBSN010000126.1 GCF_937967675.1 uncultured Flavobacterium sp.
TGCGTACGCTTTTGTCGTTGTTAGGCGTTACCATTGGTATTTTTTCCATTATTGCGGTATTAGCTGCGGTAGATTCTATGGATAAAAAAATCAAGGAAGATTTGAGTGATATGGACATGAATACCATTTACCTAATCCGTTTTTCATTCGGACCTTCTGAAGTGCCAAGATGGAAGCGTGAGCAATTTCCAGATGTAACGTATGAAGAATATGAGCATTTGAGAAGAAATGTAAACGGAATTGATAAGATGTCATTCAATTTATTTACAAGAAATGAAAGCATAAAATACGATTCTAAAACGGTGAATTCGATTCGTGTAAAACCTTCAACTTCTGAGTTTTTTGATATTGAACCTGTTAAAATCGACAAAGGACGTTTGTTCAATGAATCCGAATCCAACTCGGGTAGCCCAGTTATTGTAATAGGAAGCGAAGTAGCTACTGGGTTGTTTGAAAATAGCGATCCTATAGGAAAAAAAGTGCGTCTTTACGGTCAAAAATTTACTGTAATTGGTGTGTTAAAAAAACAAGGTCAAGGCATGTTTGGCGATAGTAGTGATATTGCTGTGTTTTTTCCAGTAAATTTCTTAAGAAAAATGTATGGAGATAATAGTGATATGTTAACGCCAGCTATTTTAATAAAACCCGAGAAAGGAATTGATATAGCTGAATTTAAAGCGGAATTGGCGCAAAAATTAAGAAGTTTTAGAGGTGTAAAAACAGGTGAAATTGATAATTTCTTCCTTAATGTATTGTCAGGTTTTACCGATTTTATTGATAATATCGTAGGTCAAATGAATATGATTGGTTGGATTATCAGTGCCTTTTCGCTTTTGGTAGGAGGTTTTGGAATTGCAAACATCATGTTCGTATCGGTAAAAGAACGTACCAACTTAATCGGAATTCAAAAAGCTCTTGGGGCTAAAAATAAATTCATTTTGTTTCAATTCTTGTTTGAAGCGGTAATTCTTTCATTAATTGGCGGAATTGTAGGAATGTTTTTAGTTTGGATTATTGCCATCGGACTTTCAGCAGCTCTTGATTTTGAATTTGTCTTGAGTGCAGCCAATATGTTATTAGGTTCTGGATTAGCAGCATTAATTGGATTAATTTCTGGGATTATTCCTGCAATTTCAGCCTCAAAATTAGACCCTGTTGAAGCAATCAGAAGCGGAATGTAATTTTTACTATATTTGGAAATTAATTTCCCAAATTGAAAAAGCAAATCATTAGTTTATTTCTGCTATTTATGTTAATAGCACCTGCTGTTGTAACTTACACTTGGTTACAGCAAAGAAAGCGTGCTGTTAAAAAAGAGGTAAAATGGAAAATGATTGCTGGTATAGACAAAAGTGAATTGGTCCTTTTAAAATTTTCAAAATCGGAAACGACATCTAAATTGAAATGGAAACATTCGAAAGAGTTTGAATTCAATAATCAAATGTATGATATTGTTGATAAAGTGATTTCGAAAGATTCTGTTCAGTACTGGTGCTGGTGGGATTTCAAAGAAACAAAATTAAACAGACAATTAGATGATCTTTTGGCTGGCGTTTATCAGCACGATTCAAAATCCAAAGAGCAGCACGATTTACTTTATAAATTTTACAAATCGATTTATTTTCAACCTGTTTTTTCATGGTACCCTTTTATAGATAAAAACCGTCCAATCAAAGTTAATTTGTATGCTGGGTTTTATCAATCAAAGTCTTTAATTGTAGATTCTCCACCGCCTAATATTTATTCTTAATTTTTTATTAATAGGGATGCTTTTGAAAAGTAATCCCATATTTACATATTTAAATAAGAATAAATAATCCATAAAAATGAAAAAAAATATTTTTTATGCTGTTCTGTTATTGCCTTTTTTAGTGTTTTCACAAACGGCACAAGATACCACGGCTACTGAATTGAGTGAGGTGGTAATTTCAAATAAAGTTCCTAAAAAATACACACAATTACCCAATCAGGTTGAGGTAATTACAGCCAAGCAAATTGATTTTCAAAACTTTCAAAGTACGGCTGAAATGCTTTCTAATTCTGGTGCATTGTTTGTGCAAAAATCACAACAGGGTGGAGGAAGTCCAGTAATTAGAGGTTTTGAAGCTAGTAGAGTATTGCTTACTGTAGATGGTGTGAGAATGAATAACCTTATTTTTAGAGCAGGGCATCTTCAAAACGTAATCACAGTTGATGAAAATATGTTAGAAAGCGTGGGTGTTTTCTATGGTCCTTCTTCTACTTTATTTGGTAGTGACGCACTTGGTGGTTCAGTTGCAATGACAACTAAGAATGCTAAGTTTTTAGATCAAGCACATAACAAATTTACGGGAGGTATTAATACCCGATATAGTAGTGTAAATGAAGAAAAATCAGTGGCAATGCATTTAAATTATGCTACATCTAATTTTGCTTCGTTAACCTTTTTCTCATTTAATGATTTTGGTGATTTAAAAATGGGTAAAAAGAAGAATCATAATGGAGATTATTTTGGGGAAAGACCTAATTATGTTTCTACAGTTAATGGTGTAGATCAACTGAACGTTAATAGCGATAAATATACGCAAGTAGGTTCGGCTTATAAGCAGTATAATTTCATGCAGAAATTTGCCTACAAGACAAATTCAGGATATTTACATGGTTTGAATGTACAGTATTCAACAACATCAGATATCAATCGTTATGATAGATTAACAGAAAAAACAAGTTCTGGATTAAAATTTGCTGAATGGTATTATGGACCTCAAGAAAGATTGTTAGCTATTTATTCGTTGCAAAAAGAGAAAGCATTTTTAAATAGTGATTTGAAAGTAAATGTTGCTTATCAGAATGTAAAAGAGAGTCGTCATAATAGGAGATTTAATAACTACAACTTACAACACAATGAAGAAAAAGTAGATCTGTTTTCGGTGTCGTTAGATTTGGATAAGAAATTCACTAAAGGAGAATTGTTTTATGGTTTTGAGTCGTATTATGAAACTTTAAAATCAACGGCTTATGCTAATAATATCAATACGGGGGTTGTAACTAACATTAATACACGTTATCCAAATGGAGATAACAATATGATGCGTAATGATTTCTATATTTCTTATAACGAAAAGATGTCGGAAAAAACATTTTGGAATGTAGGAGCAAGAGCAGGCTATACCTCATTAAAAAGTACAATTGCTGATAATTCAGTTTTTGCATTACCATTTGATGAAATTTCTCAAGGTAATTTTACGTATAGTGGTACATTAGGAATCACGCATAATACCTCAAAAAACTTTGCTTTGAAAGCGAATGTAGCAACTGGATTTAGAGCACCAAATATTGATGATTTGGCAAAAGTCTTTGAATCTGTTCCGGGGTCATCGAGTTCTTTAGGTACATTAATTGTTCCTAATGAAGATTTAAAAGCTGAAAAAACCATAACAGGTGATTTAGGAATTGTAGTTCAATCGGATTCTAAAAAAATAAAATTAGAAAGTACTTACTTTTATACCCGATTATATGATGCCATTGTAACGGATGATTTTACATATAACGGACAAAGTATTGTAAATTATAATGGGTTTGACGCTCAAGTAAAAGCCAATCAAAATAAAGGAAAGGCTTTTGTAACTGGATTTTCTACAAATGTTAGTGCTTACATTATATCTGATTTATTGTTTAGTGCTAATTTCAATTACACACTGGGTAGAGTAGTAGAAGAAGGATCTCAAAGACCATTAGATCATATTGCACCTTATTTTGGAAAAGTTGGATTATCATATACTTACAACAAACTTAATTTAGAAGGTTATATGTTGTATAATGGCAAAAAAGATATCAGCGATTATTCTACAAGTGGTGAGGATAATGCGCAATATGCACCAGCAAATGGAATGCCAGCTTGGGAAACTTATAATTTTAAAGCAGGTTTTCAGGTGTTAAATGGAGGAACTCTTTTTGCAGGTGTTGAAAATATTTTAGATACACAATACAGAGTTTTTGCATCTGGAATTAACGCTCCGGGTAGAAATATTTATGGTGGAATAAAATATACTTTCTAAGAAAAGGAAGTAAAAATAAAATCCCGATAGTTTTGAAAGCTATCGGGATTTTTTGTTTTTATCTTACAGGTTGATTTTGAATCAAATCTAAGTATAAATTAATTTTGTTTTTCAAATCTTTTCTGTGAGCAATGAAATCTAAGAAACCATGCTCTAATAAGAATTCAGATGTTTGAAAACCTTCTGGTAAATCTTTACCTGTAGTATCTTTTACAACACGAGGTCCAGCGAAACCAATTAATGCTCCTGGTTCACCAATATTGATATCTCCAAGCATTGCATAAGAAGCAGTAGTTCCTCCAGTTGTTGGATCTGTACATAACGAAATGTAAGGAATTCTTTCTTCAGCTAATTGCGCTAATTTTGCTGAGGTTTTAGCTAACTGCATCAATGAAAAAGCAGCCTCCATCATACGAGCTCCACCTGATTTAGAAATCAAAACAAATGGAATTTTGTGTTTGATAGAATAATCAATTGCTCTAGCAATTTTTTCACCTACGACTGCTCCCATAGAACCGCCAATGAAAGCAAAGTCCATACAAGAAACTACTAAGTCTTTTCCTTTTGATTTTCCAACACCTGTACGAATAGCGTCTTTAAGTTTGGTTTTATCCATAACATCTTTTAAACGATCGCTGTATTTTTTAGTGTCTTCAAATTTTAATGGGTCTTTTGAAGTTAAATTTGCATCTAGTTCTTTGAACTCGTTATTGTCAAATAAAATTTCAAAATATTCTTTACTACCAATTCGTACATGATAATCATCCTCTGGACTCACCCATAAGTTTCTCGCTAATTCGTCTTGATCAACGATTTTTCCTGTAGGCGATTTATACCATAACCCTTTTGGTACGTCTTTTTTAGCTTCTGTAGGAGTTGTAATTCCTTTTTCTTTTCTTTTAAACCAAGCCATAATTAAGTTAGAAGTTAGAAGTTAGAAGTTGGAAGGAAGGCCTTAACTTTATCTAATTTCAATTAATAATAAAATTTTAAACTTCGTACTTTGTACTTTGTACCTTGTACTTATAAAGTGTTCACGTTATTTAAATCGGCAAAAGCTTGTTCTAAACGTTTGTTGAACGTAACTTCTCCTTCACGAACCCATTTTCTTGGGTCGTAATGTTTTTTATTTGGACTATCTGCTCCTTCTGGACTTCCGATTTGTGTTCTTAAATAATCAATTTTAGATGTCATGTAATCGCGAATTCCTTCTGTGAAAGCAAATTGTAAATCAGTATCAATATTCATTTTGATTACTCCGTAAGAAATAGCTTCTCTAATTTCTTCTAAAGTAGAACCAGAACCTCCGTGGAAAACAAAATCAACTGGGTTGTTTCCGGTGTTGAATTTATTTTGAACGTATTCTTGTGAATTTTTAAGGATTTTAGGAGTTAATTTTACATTTCCTGGTTTGTAAACGCCATGAACATTTCCAAAAGAAGCAGCAATAGTAAATCTTGGGCTTACTTTCATTAATTCCTCATAAGCATAAGCAACTTCATCAGGTTGTGTGTATAATTTTGAACTATCCACATCTGAATTGTCAACACCATCTTCTTCACCACCTGTGATTCCTAATTCGATTTCTAAAGTCATACCCATTTTACTCATTCTTTCTAAATATTTTTTAGAAATTTCTAAGTTTTCTTCAATAGGTTCTTCTGATAAATCAATCATGTGAGAACTGAATAATGGTTTTCCAGTTTCAGTAAAATGTTTTTCAGATGCATCTAATAAACCATCAATCCACGGTAAAAGATTTTTTGCACAGTGGTCTGTATGTAAAATAACTGTAGCACCATAAGCTTCAGCTAAAGTGTGTATATGTTTTGCACCAGCAACCGCTCCTAAAATAGCCGATTTTTGGTTTTCATTTGATAATCCTTTTCCAGCGTTAAATTGTGCACCACCATTAGAAAATTGGATGATGACAGGTGCATTTAATTTAGCGGCTGTTTCTAAAACACCATTAATTGTACTAGAACCTACAACATTAACAGCAGGTAATGCAAACCCTTTTTGTTTGGCATAGTTAAAGATTTCTTGAACTTGATCTCCGGTAGCAACACCCGGTTTAATAGTGTGACTCATAGTTGTATGTTTTGTTATAGTTATGCAAAAATAATAATTTAAAAAATTAGAACGGATAATTAATTCCAAAATTTAGCACTGTTTTGCCAAAGTTGATTCCTTTCAGCCATCGTTCTCCTATTTCTCTACTAGGGTCATAAGCTTTGTAACCTAAGTCTAGTCTGAAAACAAAGAAGTCAAAATCATATCTAAAACCTATCCCAGTTCCTACAGCCAAGTCTTCTAATGAATTTAAACCATTAAAGGTGTATTCTTTATTTGTTACATTGTCAAAAATATTCCAGATGTTTCCAATATCTGTAAAAAAAGCACTATAAAAATTTCCTCCCACTCTAAAACGATATTCTAAACTGTAGGCTAATTTTAGGTTAGCTTCATTGAAGTCATTTATTCCACCACTACGACCTGGGCCTAAACTATAAGCTTGCCAACCTCTATTGTCATTAGATCCACCAGAAAAATAACTTCTGGAAAATGGAATCGATTGCCCGTTTCCATATGGGACTGCTAAGCCAGCAAATGCTCTCATGGCTAGGGTGTTTTTCTTGCCAAAATCCCAATGTTTAATGAAGTCTACTTCACCTTTTATGTATTGTGAATATTCAATTCCAAACATTGTTTTGTTTCCATTAGCACTTAAGGGTTCGTTTTTTGTGTTGGCAAATAATGAAAGCAAATTACCAGCCGATTCTATTTTCGTTCTAATAGAGTAAAAATTATTATCAAGCAAATTGGCTTTAGTGTTTTTGAAAAAAGTTATACTAGAAGAAACAATCAAATTGTTTTCAATTAAACGAAGTCTTCTTTCTCCAATACTTCTTATAATTTTATAGTTGTTATCATCTGAGGGAAATGTTATTACCCCGTTTTCAACATCATTAATAAAATCAACAGCTCCTTGTGTAGTTAGATTATTATTATCATCCAAATAATCTGGGTCTACATTGTAAAGTTGAGCCAAATTATTTAAGGTGTTATATGATGATGTGTATACATTAAAATAATTTTCAGGATTTAAATTCTTGATGAATTGAATGTTTAATAAATCAAAACGTATTGTATTTCCTTGCTTTGGTGCCCAATTGTAATAAAAAATTCCAGTTAAGTTTTCTTTGTCTAGCCCAATATTTCTTTGACTGGTTAAACCAATCGTTGCAGTAGTAGTGGGAAGCATTTCTTTTTTTATAATCTTACGAGTATTTAATGGAAATACAATTCTGGGGAAACTCAACTTTCCTTCTAAACCATATTCTGAGATGTTAAAAAACACGTTATTTGGATTAGCCAAATCTCTTGAAGATCCAATGTTTCCTTTAGTAGACAATTCGAAAGTTTCTGCTCTTTTAAAAAGATTTCGCCAAGTGAAAGCCATTCTTCCACTGATTCCAAATTGTTGAATGTCTGAAGTAGTAACATCTATAGAGGGTTGCCAAACATATTTAGGTTTACTCATTAAATAAATGTTTGCTATGAGTGAACTATTTGTGCTATCAGCCGGATCCTCAATGTATTCGATATTGGGATAATTAAATACTTTTAGATTACTTAGTGATTTTGAAGTTAATGTTCGGTCATTATCACTAAATAGTTTTCCTTTTTCAATAAAAATGGCATTTGTTATTGCCTTGGGTTTGTATTTTAATTTACCAGCACTGTAAATATTGAAATTTCTATAGGTTACACTATCATTAAATTGATTTCGTTCTTTTTTTGAAGTATTGTTTGTAAATATATTAACTTGAGTTATTTTGTAAACACCAAAAGGTTTTTTTATTAGCGTGTCTCCTTTTTTTACTAATCGGTCTTCAATTTTTAAGTTTACTTTTATTTTCTGTATTGAATCATCAATAATAGCATCATATTTTATGTTGCTTTCTTGAAAATGATAAACACCATTATTTCTTAGATATTGGGTAATTCTTTTTCTTTCATTATCGAAGTTTGAAAAATTATATTGTTCTCCCTTTTTTATGAAAGATTTTTTAGCTTCTAATGCGTATAAACTATCCACTATAGGGGTTTCTATAAATTTAGAAATGGAGTCAATAAAATAAGGCTTACCTGTGTTTACTTTGTAAGATATCTTTCCTTTTTTCTTATCAATTGAATCGATGGAAAGCGTTACTTTATTTCTGATAAAACCGTTGTTGTAATAAAATCCACTTAATCGATCTTTTGAACGTTGCGCCTTTTTTTCATCAATAATTACAGGTGCTTCCCCTGTTTCTTTTATAAATTTTGACAATCCACTTACAAAAAAAGATTTCCCTAAACGTTCCACTTGTTTTGCAGATAAGAAACGATTAAGTCTATTTATACGATTTGGTTTTTTATTTAGCCAAGCTTGATATGACGAATCTGGATTAGGTTTTGCAATATTATAAAGAGTTAAGCCAAAAGGATAATTTAAGAATTTTGTGTTGGGTTGTTGAACTAATAAATTATTAATTCGTTCCTCTTTATTGATTTTATCATTAATGTAAATCTCATTTTTGACCAATAATTTTTTACTTTCGGGTACTCGTTTAACTAACGAACACGAATAAATTATTGTTCCGATTACAAATAATAATGTTATTTTTGATAAATTATTTCTCAAAGCACTTTTTAAAAGTTAGTCAAAAATACAATTTTTATGGTTAGTAAAAACCAAATTAAACTAATAACGAGTTTACAACAAAAAAAATATAGAAAACAAGAACAACTTTTCTTTGCCGAAGGTGTAAAAGTAGTTCAAGAATTGTTACAATCTAATTTTGAATTGCAAGATTTGTTTACTACGAAGCAAGATTTTCTTACGGTTTCAAAAGACAAAGTTCATGCCATTTCTGAGGCCGAATTAAAAAAAATAAGTGCTTTGTCAACTCCTAATACATGCTTGGCTGTTTTTAAAATCCCAAAAGTAAAGGAATTGGTGCAAAATGGATTAATTGTTGCTCTAGACGATGTTCGTGACCCTGGAAATTTAGGAACAATTATTCGTTTGTGTGATTGGTTTGGAATTGAAACATTGTTTTGTTCAGAGGAATCGGTCGACATTTATAACCCTAAAGTTGTGCAAGCTACTATGGGTTCGATTAGTAGGGTAAATGTTGTCTATGGAAACTTAGAAACTTTTTTAGCTTCAGCTAAATTGCCAATTTTTGGAACTTTTATGGATGGAAAAAATATTTACCAAGAAAAATTACCAAATGAAGGAATTATCATTATGGGAAATGAAGCCAATGGAATTTCTGCTTCTGTAGAAAAATTAGTTTCGGAGCGAATTGCTATCCCACGTTTTGGAAATCTTCAAGTTACAGAAAGTTTAAATGTAGCAACTGCAACCGCTATTATTTTGAGTGAATTTAAACGAAGTTAACTCTTAGTGGAATGAAAAGTTGATAAAGAAACCACGTGTTTTCATCTCTTGAACATTTCCAGTCCAAGGACTATTAGGGTCGTTGTCACGAATTAATTCATCTTTCATACTAAAAACTCCACGAATTGAAGGCGAAAAAACGAAGTACTCTAAATAAATATCAATTCCAAAACCAACTTCGTAAAAATTAGTCCAATTTTTCATTCTAAATCTGTCGTTGAAATTATCGTCTGGCGATTTTGAATTACTCCCTAAATTTAAAG
>NZ_CALBSN010000127.1 GCF_937967675.1 uncultured Flavobacterium sp.
ACACGCAGTAATATCAAACCAAAAAACTCTTTCAATAACAACCCCATCATTAAAGTATTGATGAATTGTTATCTTGTCAATTTTTTTATCACCTTCATAAATTAATGATTGCTCCATTTTATCCCAATTTTCTGAATTAAGAATAATACTAATATATTGTTTTTGAACTCTAATAAAATTATGCTTGGCTTCTGAGGTAATTATAACTGGTTGCTCTTTTGATAAACCAATACCAGAACTTGTAATTGGGAGCATGACTTTTGTTTGGCTATTTATGTACTTTTGTATATCCATGGTTGTTTTATTTTATAATATCAATAGAACGTGAAATGAGCTTAAAATATTTTGGTGAAAATTTTACGCAAAAAATTTTGAAGGCATTATCATGGTATGGGCTTTGACCTTGAAATTTGGACATGGGGAGGAAGGGCGGTAACCTATTATACAGGGAGGAAGGGTGTACTTTATATAATATATTTATATTCAATTATATCTTGATGTAATTATTGAAATTGCTTAAATAATATCATAATATATTTACACAAGCCATTAATTGACCTTAGGCTCACAGGTGTGAGAGGCTCTCCCTGCTAGTTTCTTGCAGGGTAGCCAACTCGATTACCTGACGTTATTCTTGTTCTGTCGTTAAAGATTCTTTAATTTCCATTGTGTCCATTTCGTCAAATGTCACACCGTTTAATTTTGTTTTTAAGTCAGTCAAAATGTTGTTTACCCGACTTTCGATAAATTGGTCAATTGCATTGTCAGGCAATGTTCCATTTCTTGCCCAATCTAAAATTTCGCTTGAAAGTAAGTGAGAAGGCATTATTACTTCAAATTCAGGCTTGTCATAGTCCTTCATATACTCAAGCGGATTTCTGTTTGTAATGTCAAGGTTTGTTATTTGGGTTAGATAAGCAATGTTCATCAAACTGTCACTTGTAATTTTGTTTTTGTATTGATTATTCAGCACATACTCTGAGTTAGTCGGAAAAATGTGGTGCAAGTTTGGTTTGTCTGTCGAGAAGAAAAAGTTTTGAACTAATACTTCTCTGTTGCAATGTTCCCAATCTTTTGGTTGAGCACTTGAATATAAAGCCAAAACTGCTCTACTCATTCTACCTTTTGAGCTGTAAGTTGCAGTGCGAAGTTTTTGCTTGTCAATTAAGAACCTGTCAAACACAACTGGCTTGTTAGCTTTTCCTTTATTCAAGAACTCAATGTGTTGACCTAATTGAGTTGTGTTACTTAACAAGTCGTCATTGTGAAAGCTGTTAAACCAGAAATACTGTTTAAGTAAGCCATAGTCAGGCGAACTATTTTTATAAAAGTATGCGGTAATTGTGAAATAGAAATAGCGGAAAGGAATTAGGTAAGGTGTTTTTATATGCAAGTGATTTTCAAAAAAGTCAAATGTTTTAAGCATTGCTTTTTTTGTTTCTTCCCAAACTTCCAAAATGTGTTCGGTTTTTATCTCATTTAGATAACGGTCTGTAATGTTTCTTACTCCGCTATTAGGAACATTGTGATTGATAATTACTGCTAAAATTTGCAGATAGTCAAGGTCGCTAATTTTTAAAAACTCGCTGTTATTGTGACTTCTAAAGTCATCAATCAAGTCACGAAGATAAAATCCATTGTCGGCTGGCGTGGTTGCTGTCTGTTTTATTGAAGGTTTGAATGTCTTAGCAACTACAATATCGAAAATGTTAAGTGGTTTACCTGCTTGATTTATCCTTTCAAAGATTTGGCAAACTTCTGAAACTTGAATGCCTTTAACTTCTATAAATGAAATCCGATAATTATCAAGAACACCTTTAATTTTAGATAGTTCTTCTAAAATTGGGTGGTTAAAATCCTTGTTAACAGTATCGCTGTTAAATACGCTTGTTTGAACAGTTGTGAAGTTGTTTTTTATGTCAATCAATTTCACAATCAATCCTTCATCAAATCTTTTCTTCTTACCAATGTTCGGTCTAATTTCTCCGTTGCGGTCGTCAATTTCTGTCCAGAACAAAAATCGGTTACGGTAGCTTTCATCATCTGTGTCGCTGTCTATGGGAACAGTAAGGTCAACATAAAGCAATGGGTTGAATCCAGGGCGTCCTTCAATGTTACCACCATATAAAGATGTCAATAGAGAAGTCGTTCTTTGTTGTCCGTCAAGTATGTATTGATATTCTGTCCGACTGAAGTTTGTGTCTGTTATTTGGTGTCCACCGATTTGTCTGTGATTTTGAAGTTTTAAATCTGTTTTCCAAATCAAGATACTGCCCAAAGGATAAAACTTGTAAATGCTGTCCCAAAGTTTTTTTACGTTTACTTGTTCCCAAACTACGTCACGTTGAAATGTTGGGATTTGATAATTCTTCGCTATCAACTCGTCAAGGTAAGTTGTTAGTCCTTTATTTGTTGGAAATATCCTGTCTGTATAATTCATATTTTCTGTTTTTCGTTTTTAGCTGTGTCGTATTTATAATGGCTGGTAGCTCGTTTATATGCGAAACTTTCGAACTAGTATTATCTATTATTATAAAGATTGGCGAAAGTTTAGAGTGTTTTTATTTCGTTTAATTTTATAAGCTTTTCAAATTTATATTTAAAATACTTATAAATCAAAAGTTTTTTATTTTTTAAATCATGACTATATTCATTCAATAAATTAGAATAAATCGAGTTAAACTTTTTTATGAAAGTTCCTTCAATTAGATTTGTTCTATTTATCGGAGTAAACCATCTGGCCAATTTAATGTTGATTTGAAAAGTTCAAAATTATCAATAAGCCACTTTTCTTCATCATAATCAATTGCATTAATTTTAGTCAACGCATTTAAATAGTCTTGTTCATCGTACATCATATAATTTTATTTTTCTCTAAATGCAATTTTACCAAATGGCTTATCTTTCATGTATGCACATCTAGTTTTTGAATCATACAATAACCAATCACAATTTATATTATCTCCATCGAAAATGCCTTCAAAAACGCAAAAATCAATCCATTTTTGTTCACCATTTACATTAGAGAAACCTTTTAATCCTAAACTTTCCCATTTTTTAATCCGAGAATTCAAAGATGATAAATTCATTGCGCCATCTCGAAATAAATAATCATCATGCCATAAAACACCAATATTGAAACCTACAGCGTTATCTTCTTTATATTTTGTAAATCCACCTGTATAAACTGATTCAATTTTTGATATTGGGATTATTAAGTTTATAAATTCACAATATATTGCCATTGAAAAGTTAATTTATTAAAACAAAAATTCTTTTTAAAATTACCTCTTTTGAAAGAACCTTATCTAATCTTTTATGTTAAATTTGGATTTTATTCTTTTTAAGATACCAAATGGATAATATACTATAGGTTGAAAAAAAAAGAATTTAATACGGTTCTATTGTTTTTATTAAGATAAAGCATGAATTTACGAGAGGTTAAACTAAAAAGTGGTAAAATAGTCACCATTGAAAGATTTGAAATGACTTTCACTTATGATGGTCTTTTATTGGGTAAACCTGACAAAGAATTAAACAATATCATAATTCAAAGTATTAAAGACAATCACAAAGATTCAAATTTTTTATTAATACTTGAAGATGCTTTTATTTCAGAAGAACAACTAAAACCCTTTATTTTTTCTGCTACCTTGACATCGAAACCAATCGATAAAACAAATGATTTTTCAGCATTAGATATAGTTTGGTTTGGTGACGATATTAAAAATCTTAGTATTTCTGAATTGGTAAAGAATATTAAAAAGTTTAATTGGTCAGAATTGGCTCAGGATTTTGAATATTGATTTT
>NZ_CALBSN010000128.1 GCF_937967675.1 uncultured Flavobacterium sp.
GGAAAAGTAGCGCCATCGATTTACAATTACGAAAAAGCATTGCTTTTAAACCCAGATGACGAAGCTATACAAACCAATCTGTCATTTGCTCAAAAAATGGCAATAGACGATATTAAAATCCTTCCAGAAGTAGGTTTTAAGAAAATGGTCAAAGAGTTCACAAGCGTTTTTCATTATGATACTTGGGCTTGGATTGCCGTTTTTATCGCTTTCATGAGTTTACTTTCGTTTTTAGGGTATTATTTTGGAAATACCGTGTTTCTAAAGCGTACTTTTTTCAGTTTGTTTCTGTTGTTTTTAATCGGAATTGGCGTAACCGTTTTCTCTGCTTTTTTACAGAAGAAATTCGATACAAATTATAATCCAGCCATCGTTTTTGCGGAATCAACCACTTTGAAAGCCGAACCAAAAAACAGTTCGGAAGATGTAGTAACGCTTCACGAAGGCACAAAAGTTTTCGTATTAGAAGAATTAGGCAACTGGAAACAAGTAGAATTAACGGACAAAACCAAAGCTTGGATTGACAAAGAAGCGATTAAGGAAGTGAAGGAATAGTGTTCAGTGTTCAGTTGAAAGTGTTCAGACTGAGCTTGTCGAAGCTTTTACTCCTCACTCGCAACTCCCGATTTCAAACTATTATACCACCCTTCAATCGTAGGATAAATTGCTTTTGAAATATTCTGAATTGGATTATAAAAAATCGAATTCTCTTGCGTTTCTTTAGAAAGCAGCATGTTGTTAATGTTGATTTTCTCAAAAATAAAAAGCACAACACTCAAAGCTAAAATTGTTTTTAACAAACTAAAAATAACGCCAGCTAATTTGTTTATCCAACCTAAAAAAGCAAAATCTGCTAATTTGGTTAGAATTTTTGCGCTTAAATGAATACCAATTACGACTAGTAAAAATGTAATGATAAAAGCGGTAATTTCAATATATTTCGGATTCCAACTTGGGACAAATCCAGTAAAAATCGCACCTACTAAACTCGAAAATTTAATCGCTAAATAAATTCCAGCAACCAAGGCTAATAGAGAAGCGACTTCCACAAAAAGTCCGTTTTTTAATCCTTTATAAACTGCAAAACCCAATAAAACCGCAAAAACAATATCAATAAAACTCATTTGAAAGAAAATAGAATAAAGAACAAAGATAAAAGAATTGTTGAAAGTAGTTTTCTGTTGTTATCTTTGCAAGAAATTTGGTAATTGGTTATCGGTAATTGGTCATTGGAACCCATCACCCATCACTCATCACCTTAAACCCAAAAACATGTCCAGAGACGAACAATTAAAACAGCGTTGGGAAAGCGTTGTCACTATATTATCAAATAAATTCGCAGATGGAGAAACCCTTGATTTAGAGGGAATCATCTATTTAATTGGGGTGCAAGAATTAGGAAAAATTCATGCTACATTCAAAAAAGATGAAAAAGTAAACCTAATGCACATCGCCATTTGCCGTTTGTTAGAACCTTACGGTTACTACGAGTTTGAATATTTCGACAACGACGGCTGGCCCCATTACAAAGTAAAAGAAGAATTGCCACCATTAAAAGCAGGCGAACAAGCGGTACTAATGAAAGAAGCAATTGTAGGTTACTTTTTAGAGAAAGAGTTGATAGATTAGTTTTCAGTCGCAGTCGCAGTTGGCAAATTTGTAAATTCTGAAAACTGTGACTGAGACTGTTTACTTTCATTAAAAATCCATAAATTTGCACCTTTATACAACGAGCGATGACAGAAACGATTAAAGCCCATATTGAAGAAGTAAAATCTTTTCAAACCGATAATAAAGAACAATTAGAAGCCTTCCGAATCAAGTATTTAGGAAGTAAAGGCTTGTTGAAAGACTTTTTTGCCGAATTCAAAAATGTTCCAAACGAACAAAAGAAGGAATTTGGACAAGTAATCAACGAATTGAAAACTTCGGCAGAAGAAAAGGTAAAAACCATTCAAGACGCTTTAGAAAATAAAGAAGAAGCAAAAGGAATTTACGGCGATACTACACGTCCAGGAGAAGCGATGAACATTGGTTCGCGCCACCCAATTTCAATTGTAAAAAACCAAATGATTGATATTTTTTCAACCATTGGTTTCAATGTGTCTGAAGGTCCAGAAATCGAAGATGATTGGCACAATTTTACCGCATTAAATTTACCAGAATATCATCCGGCAAGAGATATGCAGGATACGTTTTTCATTCAAACCAATCCTGATGTTTTGTTAAGAACGCATACTTCATCAGTGCAAGTGCGTTACATGGAAAACAACAAACCGCCTATTCGTACGATTTCTCCAGGAAGAGTGTTCCGTAACGAGGCAGTTTCTTCGCGTTCGCACTGTATTTTCCATCAAGTGGAAGGTTTGTATATTGACAAAGACGTTTCGTTTGCCGATTTAAAACAGACGTTGTTGTATTTCACTAAAGAAATGTTCGGAAAATCGAAAATTCGTTTACGTCCATCATATTTTCCATTTACAGAACCAAGTGCTGAAATCGATATTTATTGGGGTTTAAAAACCGAAACTGATTATAGAATTACAAAAGGAACCGGTTGGTTAGAAATTGGTGGTTGCGGAATGGTAGATCCAAACGTATTGAAAAATTGCGGCATCAATCCAGACGAACACACAGGTTTTGCTTTCGGAATGGGAGTAGAGCGTATTGCGATGTTGTTGTACCAAATTGGCGATATCCGTATGTTTTATGAAAACGACGTTCGTTTCTTAGAGCAATTCAAATCGAGCCTATAGATTGTTGAATGATGATTGACGATTTCAGATTTTAGAATGTTCTGAATTCGAAATTCGTTAATCATAAATCTTAAATCATGAAGAAAGACATTATCATCCCAAAAGTAGAAGGTGTTCACATTGTAGCTTTTCAAGAATGGAACGACGATTTTATGGAGAATTCTTGGTACGCTTACTTAGTAAACGATACTGATAATTTATTGGAAATGGCTATGGTAGTTTCACGTGCTTACGGCTTAATCAATGGCGAAGAACGCAAAACGGGAACTTTTCGTCACGCGTTTGCTAAAGTAGAACCTAGAACCGCCGTTAAAGTAGAATTGTTAGAAAACAACGTCTTACAATTGAATAACGAATTCATGTTGTCGTACTTTGCAAACGGACAATTATATGATAAAACCTTTGTATTTCGAGTAAACACCATTAACGAAAAAGCCACTGCTGATATACCCATTATTAACAAAAGAGGCGTTTTCGCGAATTAGAATTTAAAAAAATTACCGCAGATTCGCAGATTAAATACAAAATCTGCGAATCTGCGGTTTTTATTTTTACCTTTAAGATAATCCACAAAATCTGAGTTATCACTCGTTAAAAAGTGAAAATATTTTTACCTTTAAGAAATTTTTTCAACAACACAACATGAAACCATTTCTTATCGTTTTAGCCTTTTTAACTACAACAATTTCTCAGGCACAAGATTTCGCCAAACACGTCAACCCATTTATTGGGACAGGCGGTCACGGACACACTTTTCCAGGTGCTACATTGCCTTACGGAATGGTGCAATTGTCTCCAGATACTCGTATTGACGGCAGTTGGGATGGCTGTGGAGGTTATCATTATTCCGATAATGTGATTTACGGATTTTCGCACACACATTTGAATGGAACCGGTGTTTCCGATTATGGTGATATTATGTTGATGCCAACTATGGGCGAGCCTTCGTTTGATAATAAAGTATATTCTTCTACATTTTCGCATGATAATGAAAAAGCTTCCGCTGGATTTTACTCCGTGAAATTAGACAAACATAATATCGATGTGCGTTTAAC
>NZ_CALBSN010000129.1 GCF_937967675.1 uncultured Flavobacterium sp.
TGAATAGTGTTGAAATATTAAACAGACAAAGCTTACCTTTGCAACCCAATTTTAACCAGAAGGTTCAAAACTATTTTAAAGGCAATGATTAGTTTTAATTACGAAACAAATTTCGAACTCGAAAACGAAGCACTATATGAAGATTGGATTTCTCGCATTATTGAATCTGAAGGATTTGATGAAGGCGAAATCAATTATATCTTTTGTGATGACGAATACTTACATAAAATCAATGTTGAGTATTTAGATCATGACACTTTAACCGATATTATCAGCTTTGATTATACGGTAGGAAATTTAATACAGGGTGATATTTTCGTTTCTGTAGAACGCGTTCAAGATAATGCTAATGATTTTAATGTTTCTTTTGATGATGAATTAAAGCGCGTTCTGTCTCACGGAGTTTTACACTACTGTGGATACAAAGATAAATCTCCAAAAGACGAAGCTTTGATGCGTTCGAAAGAAGAGGAAAAAATGCAAATGTTTCACGTGGAACATTAAGCTTATAAATCAGAATTTTTTTAAATGTTTCACGTGGAACATAATATTTATAGAAGATGTTTTTAAATCAATATGATGTAATTGTTGTGGGTGCTGGTCACGCTGGTTGTGAAGCTGCTGCTGCTGCTGCCAACATGGGGTGTTCTACGCTTTTGGTGACAATGAATCTTCAAAACATTGCACAAATGTCGTGTAATCCTGCTATGGGAGGAATTGCAAAAGGACAAATCGTGCGTGAGATTGATGCCTTGGGTGGATACTCTGGAATTGTTTCTGACAAGACTGCAATCCAATTCAAGATGTTGAATAAATCAAAAGGACCTGCCATGTGGTCGCCAAGAGTGCAGTCGGACAGAATGCGTTTTTCGGATGAATGGAGATCGATGTTGGAGAATACTCCGAACTTGGATTTCTACCAAGAAATGGTTGCTGGAATTTTATCAGAGAATGGAAAGATTGTTGGAGTGAAAACTTCTCTTGGAGTTGAAATTAAATCAAAGACAGTTGTGTTGACAAACGGAACTTTTTTGAATGGTTTGATTCATATCGGAGACAAACAATTTGGTGGTGGTCGCGCAGGTGAAAGTGCTTCATTTGGAATCACAGAAGATTTAGTGAAGTTAGGTTTCGAATCAGGAAGAATGAAAACCGGAACACCTCCTCGTGTAGATGGTCGTTCTTTAGATTTTTCCAAAATGGTAGAGCAACCTGGTGACGAACATCCAGAAAAATTTTCATATTCTAATTTAACTGCTCCATTAAAAACACAACGTTCTTGTTGGATGTCGTATACTTCATTAGAAGTGCACGATATTTTACGCGAAGGTTTTGATAGAAGTCCAATGTTCAACGGAAGAATTAAAAGTTTAGGCCCGAGATATTGTCCCTCTATCGAAGATAAAATTAATCGTTTTGCAGATAAAGAACGTCATCAATTATTTGTTGAACCAGAAGGTTGGACAACTTGCGAATATTACATTAACGGATTCTCAACTTCGTTACCAGAAGATATTCAATTCAAAGCATTACGTTCGGTTGCCGGATTTGAGAATGTTAAATTTTTCCGACCAGGTTATGCTATCGAATACGATTACTTCCCTCCTACGCAATTGCAACACACTTTAGAAACCAAATTGGTTGAAGGTTTATATTTCGCAGGACAAATCAATGGAACGACTGGTTACGAAGAAGCAGCTTCTCAAGGTTTAATGGCTGGAATAAATGCAGCATTGAAAGTACAGAATAGAGAACCATTTATTTTAAAAAGAGATGAAGCGTATATTGGAGTTTTAATTGACGACTTAATTACAAAAGGAACTGAGGAACCATATCGTATGTTTACTTCTCGTGCTGAGTACAGAACATTATTGCGTCAAGATAATGCTGATTTTAGATTAACACCAAAAGCATTTGAGATTGGTTTAGCTAAAGAAGAGCGTTTGATTCGTATGGAGCAAAAATTCTCACAATCGGATGCGATGGTGAATTTCTTTAGAGAAACAAGTTTAAAACCAGAAGAAGCAAATCCAATTTTAGAAGCTAAAGGTTCTGCTCCGATGAGTCAACCTGATAAAATGTTTAAAGTGTTCTCTCGTCCCCAATTGGATTTGGAAGATTTTAGAAAATTCAAAAAAGTGGCAGCTTATATCGAAGAACATGATTTAGATCAAGAAGTGGTTGAGCAAGCCGAAATTCAAGTGAAATATTCTGGTTATATCGAAAAGGAAAAAAACAACGCGGATAAATTGACTCGTTTGGAAGACATGATTATTCCGGAAAATTTTAATTTTGATAAAATCCAATCCATTTCAATTGAAGCCAAACAAAAATTAAATAAAATTCGACCAAGAACTATCGCACAAGCTTCTCGTATTAGCGGCGTTTCGCCAAGTGATATTTCTGTGTTATTAATATATATGGGAAGATAGTCTCAGTTTTCAGTCTCAGTTTCCAGTTTTTTATTTAACTGCGACTGAACACTGCGACTGTCAACTGAATATGTTTCACGTGAAACAACCTTGTCAACCCCATTAAAATAAGCCTTTCGCATAAAAATAAAATAAATGAATTTTTTAGAAGATAAAAGTTTTATTTCCGTTAAAGATTTTTCAGTTTCTGGAGAATCTTTTTCCTTGTTGTTAAATGAGGAATATCAGATTTTAAAAACACATCCCCAACCTACTTTAGATAAATTAGGTTCGTATTACGAATTTGAAGATTATATTTCGCACACCGATGGAAAACGTACGTTGTTTGAAAAAATGTATCATTTCATCAAAAGAAAAGC
>NZ_CALBSN010000130.1 GCF_937967675.1 uncultured Flavobacterium sp.
TATTAAAAGTTTATTTGTGGTGCTAATTATTTGATTAATTTTGCCCAAAATTATTTAGAAGTGGGAAGTAAAAATAAATTAAAGCGATTTAAAGAAAACGAAACGTTTACTAATGTGTTCCAACCAACCAGAGAAGAAGTGGTAGGAGATCAATTTCCGTTGAAAGGAAAGTGGAGTAGTGATTTCTTTAAAAATGATAATCCAATTGTATTAGAATTAGGTTGTGGAAAAGGAGAATACTCTGTTGGTTTAGCTGAAAGATTTCCTGAAAAAAACTTCATTGGAATTGATATCAAAGGAGCAAGATTTTGGCGTGGTGCAAAAACTGCGGTAGAATCGGGTATGAATAACGTAGCTTTTGTTAGAACTCAAATTGAGTTAATCCATCATATTTTTGCTGAAAACGAAGTTTCTGAAATTTGGATTACTTTCCCAGATCCACAAATCAAATACAAAAGAACAAAGCACAGAATGACGAATGCTGAGTTTTTAGAGCGCTACAAAAAAGTTCTAAAACCAAGAGGATTCATGCATTTAAAAACCGATTCAGAATTCATGCATGGTTATACATTAGGGTTGTTACATGGTTTAGGTCATGAAGTAATTTATGCGAACCACAATATTTATAAAAACGAAGGAGCGCCAGCAGAAGTAACTGGTATTCAAACGTTTTATGAAAGTCAATATTTAGAAGTAAACAAACCTATTACCTATATTAAGTTCCGAATTAAGTAATCTTTGTTACTTTCATTTCAATATTCTTCCTTACTTTTGATAAAAATCAATTTATGACGTTTGTTTTAGCTATTTTTCTAGGATTGATAATTTCCATTGGCGGTATCATAATTCCGGGTATGTTGAATATGACGATTGCTAAAATTAGTATCAAAGAAAGTCAAAAACAAGCCTTAAATTTTGCTTTCGGGGCTGTAGTAGTAGTTTTTATTCAAAGCTTTTTAGGAACTTATTTTGCTAAATTTTTAGATGCTAATCCTGTTTTTAGTGAAGGATTAAAAAAAATAGGGACTTTTATTTTCATTGGGTTAACTATTGCTTTCACTATAATGGGATTCAATGCCAAAAAGAAAAAAGAAATTGAAGTAAAGATTGATAAAAAAAGAAATCGTTTCTTATACGGAATGGCGTTATCTTCTTTTAATATGTTCGCAATTCCTTGGTATGCATTAACTACTTTAATGATGGCTTCAAAAGAATTGTTTCAATACGATATTATTTCTATTCTTTTGTTTTCGCTAGCAGCTGCTTCAGGCACTTATTTTGTATTTTATTTGTACGCTCGATTCTTCAAGAAAATCGAACATAAACTTACTTTTATAGTTCAGAATATTAATTTTTTAATAGCAATATTAACTGGAATAGTTGCTATTTCTTCGCTTTATAAAATGTTTTTTTAATATTTGAAAAAGGCAACATCCAATAACGACAACTTTTTTGAACGTGTTTACGAAATCGTTCGACAAATTCCCGAGGGGAAAGTCACTACTTATGGGGCAATTGCAAAAGCGCTAGGTGCGGCAAAATCATCAAGAATGGTGGGATGGGCCATGAATGCTTCTCATAATTTAGAAGATGTTCCCGCGCATCGAGTTGTTAATAGAAAAGGATTGCTCTCTGGTAAACATCATTTTGAAGGCACAAATTTAATGCAACAACTTCTAGAAAACGAAGGAATTCAAGTTGTCGATAATCAAATTATTGATTTCGAAAAACATTTTTGGGAACCAAATTTTTAGTTTTCGGAAAAATATTTGATTTTTTTGTGATTACAATTAATATTCAGTACACAATAAATTTTAACAATTCAATTATAAGAAAACTTTAAACATCTAAACTTTTAAACTCCTAAACTTCTTATTATCTTTGCAATCTAAAATCAGTCTGAATAAAAACGTAAATTATTCTGCTTTAAACTGATTTGTAAAAAAATCGAAAAAATGAAATTAGATAGAAAAGAAATTTTAGCTGCATTAGAAACTATTTCGGTTGCAGGTGAAGGTAAAAACATGGTGGAAAGTGGAGCAGTTCAAAATGTAATCACTTTTGGCGATGAGGTTGTGGTGGATTTACTTTTATCAACACCAGCTTTGCATATTAAAAAACGTGCTGAAGTAGACATCATGAAAGTAATTCATGAAAAAGTGTACGAAAAAGCCAAAGTAAAAGTAAACATCAAGGTAGAAGCACCAGAAAAACCTGAAAATCCAAATTTAATTCGTGGAAAACAAATTCCTGGAATTTCAAATATTATCGCAGTTGCTTCAGGAAAAGGTGGTGTAGGAAAATCTACAATTACAGCCAACTTAGCCGTTTCATTAGCAAAAATGGGATTCAAAGTCGGAGTTTTAGATGCTGATATATACGGGCCATCGATGCCAATCATGTTTGATGTTGAAAACTCAAAACCTATTTCGGTTGAGGTGGATGGCAAATCAAAAATGCAACCGGTTGCAAGCTATGGGGTAGAAATTTTGTCTATCGGATTTTTCACAAAACCAGATCAAGCGGTTATTTGGAGAGGTCCAATGGCTGCCAAAGCATTAAACCAAATGATTTTTGATGCCA
>NZ_CALBSN010000131.1 GCF_937967675.1 uncultured Flavobacterium sp.
ATAGTTAATATGGTTAAGAAAAGTAAAAAACCTAGGTACTGTTGAAATTCAAACATGTTTTCCGGAATTTTTATGAATTCACGTCAAAGATAGTAGTAATATTTATTTTTGACAATAGAATTCAAAATTATTTTATGATAACTAAAACCACTTTTTCAATTTAAAATAAACAAACATAAATAGCACCACAACAATCATTACTCCCCATATAATAAAGTAACCATTCTCCCACTCTAACTCTGGAAAATTTTTAAAGTTCATTCCATAAACCCCAACAATAAAAGTTAAGGGTAAAAAGAACATTGAAACAACAGTTAGGGTTTTCATAACTTCATTCATCTTATGATTCTGCGCCGAAAAAAAGTAACTTGAAGCGCTTTCTAATGTTATCAAATCGGATTCAATTTGTTCTAATAATTCAAGGCATTTTTGATGTAATCGTGAGAAAAAAGAATAATTTTCGTGCTGAATATCATTAAAAACATCATCATCCTTCATGCTTTTAATAGAATATAAGGAATCGCGTAATGGAATAATAGAACGTTTTAGAAAATTAAAATTATCACGATGTTTTTCAATTAATTCTAATACTTCTGGTTTAGTACTTGCTTTTGATAAATTAATAATTTCGTCTACTCGATCTTCTTCGCTTTCAATAGAAATATAAAAATTTTCAATTATAGCATCTAAAAGTAAATACAATAAAAAATCAGCTTTTTTGGTTCTAACTACACCCGAATTGGTTCGTAATCGCTCTCTTATATGCGTAAAAAAATCACTTCGCTTTTCTTGAAATGATAACAAAACATTATCTTTTAACATAAAACTAATTTGTTCATAACCTAAAGCATCACTATCTTTAATAGGTAAAAGCGATTTTACATTAAAAAACAAAATGTCATGATATTCCTCTAATTTTGTTCTTTTAGTAGTATTTAATATATCCCCAATGATAAAATTATCAGCTCCAAAAATTTGTCCAATAGCTGCAATTTTATCAGGTTCGTTTAATCCGTGAATGTTAACCCAATTCACTTTTGTAATATTAATACTGTTTTTTACATCCGAAACTTCTAATTGTTGCATTTCGATTACATCATCAGCATTATAAACAAATAATTGAATTTCAGTTGGGGTAGTTTTATGAGAACCTGTGTATTCTAGAACACTTGGCTGAACTTTTCTTCCTTTCTTGTATTTAATTTTTCTCAAAACAAACAAATTTTATATAAAGATAGGAGTTTTTAAAAATGAGAAGTATTTTTACTAAAAATTTTATTTCGAATGCAAACACTTTTTATCAATATAAAAGAGCTTTTACAAGTTAGAGAAAATTCAATCGAAAAGGTTTCTGGAAAAGAAATGGCTACTTTACCCAAAATCGATAATGCATATCTTTTAATTGAAAATAATCTTATTGCTGATTTTGGTCCAATGGATAATTGCCCAACAATTTCAGATGCTAAAGTTATTGATGCAACTGGACAAGTAATTTTACCAACATGGGTAGATAGTCACACACATATCGTGTATGCAGGAAATAGAATTCAGGAATTTGTAGATAGAATCAATGGTTTGTCGTATGAGGAAATTGCTAATCGTGGTGGGGGAATTTTAAATTCGGCAAAAAAACTGAACGAAACTTCTGAAGATGAAATTTACGAACAATCGAAATTACGTTTAGAAGAGGTTATGCAACAAGGAACGGGTGCGGTCGAAATCAAATCGGGTTACGGATTAACTGTGGATGGCGAATTGAAAATGTTACGCGTAATCAAACGCTTAAAAGAAAATTATCCGATTGCGATTAAAGCTACTTTTCTTGGCGCACATGCTTTTCCTATGGAATATAAAGAAAATCATTCGGGTTATATTGATTTGATAATTAGCGAAATGTTACCAAAAATTGCTTCCGAAAATTTAGCTGATTATATCGATGCTTTCCTAGAAACAGGATATTTTTCAGTAGAAGAAACCATGAAAATTATGGAAGCTGGTAAAAAATATGGCTTAGAACCAAAAATTCATGTGAATCAATTCACGGCTATTGACGGAATCAAAGCTTGCGTAGAAAATGGCGCATTATCTGTAGATCATTTAGAAATCGTAACGGATGAAGATATTGAAGTGTTGAAAAACAGTAAAACAATGCCAGTGGCGTTACCGAGTTGTTCTTATTTTATTAGTATTCCTTATACTCCAGCAAGAAAAATGATGAATGCTGGCTTACCATTAGCTTTAGCTACCGATTACAATCCCGGCACTACTCCATCAGGAAACATGAATTTTGTAGTAGCAACCGCTTGTATTAAAATGAAAATGACACCAGAAGAAGCTATCAATGCAGCAACAATAAATGGTGCTTACGCAATGGGAATTTCAAAAACGCACGGAAGTATCACAAAAGGAAAAAAAGCAAATTTAATCATCACAAAACCTTTAGCTAGTTTTTATCAATTACCTTATGCTTTTGGAACCAACTTAATTGATAAAGTAATGATTGAAGGTGAATTCATTTAATAATTTAACTATGATAAAAACACTTTTACTTGTTGGGTTTGGAGGTGCTATTGGGAGTATATTTCGATACTTAACCCACTGGTTAACTACTAAATATTTTCAGAGTTCTTTTCCTCTTAGTACATTCTTAGTGAATATTATGGGAAGTCTACTTATCGGATTATTTATTGGTTATATTGGAAAGTATTTTCCTGAAAATCATCCGTTAAAATTTTTATTGATTGTGGGTTTTTGTGGAGGATTTACTACTTTCTCTAGTTTTGCTTTAGAAAACTACAACTTACTACAGAATAACCATCAAATTACGGCTTACTTATACATGGCAACTTCCATTATTTTAACTATTTCAGCAGTTGGATTAGGGAGTTACTTATCAAAATACATCTAATAAAAAAAGTCCAATGAAATCAACTCTCATTGGACTTTTTATTTATAATAAAATTAATTATTTTAATTCGAAACTTGTTTTAGAAACTAATTCAGCATTTTTATCAAATACATTTACAAAATAAGTTCCTTTAGCAAAATCTTTTCCTGGCACTTCTTCATTTACTTGAACGGTTTTATTTTCATATTTTACAGTTGAAATAAAACTATATGTTAAGGTTTTATCTCCAGCAGGAATTGTTTTCTTTTCTCCTAAAATATTGTTTTTACTATCAATAATTTGAACATAATATTCTCTCGCTCCTGTTTTTGCAATTTGATTTTCAGCAATTAAGAAACTTACTTTTAAAACATCAGCTCTACTTGCTTTGTCCGTTTCAATTTGTTTTCCTGAACTTCTTTGTTTAACTGCTAAAACTTTTAAATTTAAAACCGCTAATTTAGAACCTTTTTCAACGGTTTTAGTTAAACTTTCATTTTGAGTTAACAACGTATCATTAAATTTTTTAGCATCTGTTAAAACAACTTTTGTACTATCTAAGCTAGAAGTTAAAGCAACATTTTGTTCTTTTAATATTTTGTTTTCAGCTACTAAATTATCCATTTCTCTTTTTAAACGGAAGTACTCATTTTTATACTTTGCCATAGCAGCAGCATCACCTTTCGATTTTTCCACTTGCTCTAACAAAGCTACCATTTTTGCTTGTTCAGCTTGAAGTTCATCCTTTAAAGCTGTATTATCTGCAATAATTACATCGTATTCAGCAATTTTTGCTTTTAACTCTTCTTCTAAAGTACTTTTTTCAGTAGTCAAATTTGTAACTGTCTCTTTATTATCTGTGGTTAATTTAAAAATATAACCTATACTCCCTAGTAATAATAATGCTAATACAACTATTGCTGCTTTTAATCCAGAATTGTTTGATTGATTTTCCATTTTTTAGTTTTTGATGGGGTTATTCATAAGTTTTTTCAAAAGTACAAATTTTAAAGTATTTTCTAAATTTGAAACGAATTTTATTTTAAAATAGTACTTTTGGTCTACTTTTTAACATTTTTTATGGAGAATATTATAGTTTTAAGCCAGAATGAACTTGCAAAAATAACCAATCACAGAAGTGGTGAAATTAAATTTGGTGAAAAAATAATTACAATACCTAGAGATTGTGATGTGTTCGATTTTATAGCAAATAGCGAGGCTAAATTTGTGCTTTTAGGTATTCCCGAAGACATTGGAATTAAAGCAAATTTAGGACGAGTTGGTGCTGCAAGTGCTTATGAAAGTACGCTACAAAGTTTGGCAAATATACAACATAATAAATTTTGTAAAGGAAATAGTCTTATTGTTCTGGGTAAATTAGATGTTTCTAAAGAAATGAAAATTGCTGAACAATTAAATGTTGCTAATAAAGAAGACAGAAAAGAACTTTTCAATTTAGTAGAACAAATTGATGTTGAAGTATCACATGTTATTCACAAAATTTGTTCTACAGGTAAAATTCCAATAATCATAGGAGGTGGTCATAATAATGCTTACGGGAACATCAAAGGTTTAGCTTTAGCTAAAGGAAAACCAGTAAATGCAGTAAATTTTGACGCACATACCGATTTTAGAATCCTAGAAGGAAGACATTCAGGAAACGGTTTTAGTTATGCTTTTGAAGACGGATTTTTAAAGAAATATTTCGTTTTTGGATTGCATGAAAACTTCGTTTCAAAGAGTGTTTTTAACACATTAAAGGAACTTACTTCTAGAGTAAAATATGTTACCTATGAAGAAGTAGAAGTAAAACGTGAAAAAAACTTCGAAACTGAGTTAGAAAACGCCCTCAATTTCATCAAAAACGAACCTTTTGGGGTAGAATTAGACTTAGATGCTATTCCAAATATTCCTTCAAGTGCCATGACTTTAAGCGGTTTTAGTGTTGATAAAGCAAGACATTTTACTTACTTTTTTGGAAAACATGAAAATGCATCCTATTTTCATATTTGTGAAGGGGCTCCTGCACTCGATGATTCTAAAAATAATCATTTAACCGGTAAATTAATAGCTTCATTAATCACCGATTTCATGAAAGCAAAAATGGGATAAAACCAATTTGCTTAAAATAACACTATCTTTGTACTCTTATCGAACTTATTTGATAGGAAAATTAATTATTTATGACATTTAACGAATTAAAATTATTTAACAATATACAACAAGCTTTAGAAGAAGAAGGCTATACTAACCCCACTCCTATTCAAGAACAAGCCATTCCTGAAATATTAGCAGGACAAGATTTAGTGGCTTGTGCTCAAACTGGAACAGGAAAAACAGGTGCTTTCGCCATTCCAATCCTAAATTTAATTCACCGAATTGTAGGTTCGGCAAAAAAAGCAAAACATATTAGAACTTTAGTAGTAACTCCTACTAGAGAATTAGCTATACAAATTGATGAAAGTTTTAAAACATACGGAAAATATACCAATGTTAAGTCATTAGTAATTTTTGGTGGTGTAAATCAAGTGCCTCAGGTAAATGAGTTAAAAATGGGTGTTGATGTATTAATCGCAACTCCAGGGAGACTTTTAGATTTACACAAACAAGGTTTTATCAATTTGAATCACATGCATCATTTGGTTTTAGACGAAGCCGATCAAATGCTAGACATGGGATTTATTAATGATGTAAAGAAAATCATCAAATTAACTCCAGAAAATCGTCAAACGTTATTGTTTTCGGCAACAATGCCTTTAGCCATTAGAGAATTAGCGGATACTTTTTTAACACGACCAAAATACATTTCGGTTACACCCATTTCGAGTACGGCTGAAAATGTAACGCAAAAAGTATATTTTGTTAACAAAGACGAAAAACGTTTACTTTTAAAACAGTTAATTATTCAGGAAAGCTTGAGTAATGCTTTAGTGTTTACCAGAACGAAACACGGTGCTGACAATATTGTAAAAGTGTTGAAAAAAGCAAGTATTAAAGCTGAAGCCATTCACGGTGATAAATCTCAGAATGCTCGTCAACGCGTTTTGGAGCAATTTAAAAATAAAGAAATCGATATTTTAGTGGCTACCGATATTGCGGCAAGAGGAATTGATATCGAACAACTTCCATTCGTAATTAACTTTGATATTCCAAATATTTCAGAAACCTATGTGCATCGAATTGGTCGTACAGGTCGTGCTGGAAATTCAGGATTGGCGATTTCATTCTGTGGAAAAGACGAAAAACCCTATTGGCAAGACATTGAGAAATTAATTCGAATGAAAGTCAAAGTGATTACGGATCATCCATATGAATGGAAAGATGAAGTTAAAAATCCAGATGCAAAACCGGATTTAAGAAATAAAAATAAGATGAATCCGAATTCAAAATCAAGAAAATCGGATGCTTCAAAGAAAAACAAAAAACGTTGGTATTAACCAACGTTTTTTATTTGCTTAAACGTTTAATAGTTGTAAAAAGTTTGTATCCTTCAAACGGCTTTACAATTACTTCATCAATTTGTGCTTCTATTATTTTTTCTTCAATATCTTGTTTATCAAAAGCTGTTACAGCAATAATTGGAGTAGTTATTCCTTTTTCTCGAATCAATTTAGATGTTTCGAAACCATTAATAATTGGCATGTTAATATCCATTAAAATGGCATCAAAATGTATTTTATCTACTAAATCTAATGCTTCATAACCATTATCTACAATATCGCATTTAAAATTATTATTTTCTAATAATCGCTTTGTTACAACTTGATTGATTTTATTGTCTTCAACTACTAAAATCCTATATTCCTTCAATACGGAAACATCTATGTCTAAATTATTAATTATTGCATTTACTTTAGAAATATTTGAATCTAGAGGTAGTGTAAAGGTTATTGTTGTTCCTTTTCCTTCTTCACTTTCCAAATGAATTGTTCCTTGGAATAATTCAACTAATTTTTTTACGATAGTTAATCCTAATCCTGTTCCTTGATAATCATCTTCTTTACGATAGACTTGTACAAATTTTTCAAAAACTTTATTTTGATTTTCTTTGGCTATTCCTATACCATTATCAATAACTTGAAATTGAATATGATATTTTGTTCCCACTATTTGAAGTGTTTTAGCTTTCACAATTATTTTACCATTATAGGTGAATTTTAGTGAATTGCTGAGTAAATTTATAAAAATTTGAGAAAGGCGAATTTTATCCCCTACTAAAAGATTAGGAATTGAATCATCACACTCTATAAAAATTTGGTTGTTGTTCTTTTTTGCTAAAAAATGAAGTGAATCTTTGATAACTATTAATTCATCATGAACATTGAATACCATATCTTCAAGAATTACTTGGTTTTCTTCAATTTTATAGACTTTTAAAATATCATTTACCAATGACAACAAATACTTAGCAGAAAACTTTAAAGATTTTAAATGCGGACTATTTTTTAACTCTTTATGTTCATCAAGAATAATATCTGTAATTCCAACTACTCCATAAAGTGGTGTACGTAACTCGTGACTAATAGTTGAAATAAATTGTGTTTTTAGTTGTGAAGCTTCTTCCGCTTTTTCTTTTGCCTTTAATAAAGCAATATTAGCTTCTTTTAAATCAATATTTGCTTTAGCTTTAGTTTTGTTATTTCTTATTAAAGAGAGTAAAAGAAGTAAGAGAATAAAAAATATAATCCCTAAAAGAATTACAAAAACTCGATTAGCTTGTAATTTTTCTGCTTGAATCTCTTTTTCTTTCTCAATTTGGTCAATTTTACGATTGATTTCGTCATGTTCAATTTGCATTCCTCCTATTTTAACTTCATTTAATCGATCTTCATTATAAATCTCATCTTGTAATTGGTCGTGTTTTAAAAGGTAATAATGTGCTTTTTCAAAGTCTTTAATTTTGTAGTAGAAATTAGAAATATCATGATAAACATCACTTGCATTTGATTTAATTAATTCAATATCGTTTTGCTCACAAAATTGAACGGCTTTCAAATAATATTCTTCCGCTTTTTTATCATTGTTAAGGTAGTTGTAATACAATCCAAAGTTGGAATTTAAGGAGATTTTAGATTCTATATCTCCATTTTTATCCACATAGTCTTTAATTTCATTAAAATATTGAATACCATTACTAAAATCTTCAACTGCAAAGTAGGCACTTCCAATATTCAATTTTGAAAACATAATTTCATATTCATCATTATGTTTAATAGAATATTTTAAACCTTCTTTATAATGTTGAATACCTTTATTAAAATCTATTTTTCGATAACAATAAAGGTTTCCTAAATTATTATTTAACCAACCTTTAACCGTATCGTTATTAACTTTATTGGCTAAAACTAAACCCTTATTGTAATATTCAATTGCTTTTTGATAATCAGAGAATTCTTCAAAATTAAGACCAATAAGATTGTAAGCCTTAGATGCAATTAAATCATCGCTGTTTTTCGTAGCAATAATTAATGCCTTCTGTGCAAAATCGAGCGATTTTTTTGTATCAAGTTTTAAAAAGCTTTTACCGGCTTGTTTTAATAACTCATTAGCCTCTTTTCTTCTTGAATTTGTATCTTGCGCAAATCCTAAAATAAAAGATAAACAGAAAAATAAAACAAAATAAAACCGCTTATAAGTTATCATGTAACTGTTTTAAATAGGGGAATGAATTCGAATACTAATATAAAAAAAATCCTGTTTAAATCAGGATTTTTTTTATATTAATGTTTATCTGATAAGTTTTTTGTATTTAATTCGGGTTGGAACCACATCTTTTCCTAAACGTTTTTTCTTGTTTTCTTCATATTCAGAGAAACTTCCTTCAAAGAAATATACTTGAGAATCTCCTTCAAAAGCTAAGATATGTGTACAAACTCTATCTAAAAACCATCTATCATGGGAAATAATAACCGCACAGCCAGCAAAATTTTCTAAACCTTCCTCTAAAGCTCGTAATGTATTCACATCCAAGTCATTCGTAGGCTCATCTAATAACAATACGTTTCCTTCTTCTTTCAACGTCATGGCTAAGTGAAGTCTATTACGCTCTCCACCAGATAAAGTAGCTACTTTTTTGTTTTGATCGCTTCCGCCAAAGTTAAAACGAGATAAATACGCTCTCGAATTTACTTGTCGTCCGCCCATCATAATCAATTCTTGACCATCGCAGAAGTTTTCCCAAATGGATTTATTCACATCAATATTAGCATGAGATTGGTCAACATAAGCGATTTTTACTGTGTCACCAATCGTAAAAGAACCACCATCTGGAGTTTCTTCACCCATAATCATTCGGAAAATGGTCGATTTACCAGCACCGTTTGGACCGATAATTCCAACAATTCCCGCTTGAGGAAGTACAAAATTTAAATCATCATATAATAATTTATCACCAAATGCTTTAGCTACATTTTTAGCTTCAATCACATTGGTTCCTAAACGAGGTCCATTTGGAATGAAGATTTCTAATTTTTCGTCTAATTCTTTTTGGTCTTCGTTCAATAATTTATCGTAATTCTGTAAACGAGCCTTTTGTTTCGTTTGACGTCCTTTTGCACCTTGACGCACCCAATCCAACTCACGTTCTAATGTTTTTCTGCGTTTTGAAGCTACTTTTTCTTCTTGCTCTAAACGTTTCGCTTTTTGGTCTAACCAAGAAGAATAATTTCCTTTCCAAGGAATACCTTCTCCTCTATCTAATTCTAAAATCCAACCTGCTACATTGTCTAAGAAATAACGGTCGTGCGT
>NZ_CALBSN010000132.1 GCF_937967675.1 uncultured Flavobacterium sp.
AATTCTTTTTCTAAGATTTCTTCGGAAACGATGGTTTTATTTAACTGAAACATATTGGTGTATTTTAAAGTGCAAAGATACGCTTTTGAATTCAGAATTTAGAAATAAGAATTTAGAAGTTTTGGAACACAGATTTTAGAAATTGGAGAAATGGTTATAATTTTTCACCGAAATTCACCGAGTTTTTTTTGATTTTGATTGTGTTGATTAGAGATACAGCGAGACATTTCACTTTCTTCTTGGCGAACTTTGCGTAAAACTTTGCGACTTTGCGTTTAAATCTACACATTACTTGAATTTGAACTTGTCCTTGGTTTTTGCCCTTGTAATTGATAATGTATCGTTAAATTAGAAACGTTCTTGATTCAATATCCTTATATTTGCACAAATATTCAGCGTTTTATGGAATTCGGAATCAACTGGAAAGACATTTTTACCATCAGCATGATTTTATTTGCTGTGATTGATATTGTGGGAAGTATTCCAATTATTGTGGATTTACGCAGTAAAATGGGCCATATTCAATCGGAAAAAGCGACTATTGTGGCGGCGGTGATTATGATTGCCTTTTTATTTGTAGGTGAAGAAATTCTGAAATTGATTGGTATTGATGCGAATTCATTTGCTGTTGCTGGTTCGTTTGTCTTGTTTTTCCTTGCCTTAGAGATGATTTTAGGCATTCGATTATATAAAGAAGACAATCCGAGTACGGCTTCTATTGTTCCTATTGCGTTTCCATTGATCGCGGGTGCTGGAACAATGACAACTATTTTGTCGCTTCGTGCTGCTTATGATAAAATCAACATTATTATTGCTATTTTGATTAATGTAATAGTGGTTTATGGTGTATTGAAATCGTCTGGAAAAATTGAACGCCTTTTAGGAAACAATGGTTTAGGTGTGATTCGTAAGATATTTGGCGTGGTTTTATTGGCGATTGCTGTAAAACTATTCGCCGCGAATGTTAAAGGATTATTTATTTAGAGGATATACAAAATGAAAATTTTTACTTATGTGGCGGTTGCCATTGCTTTAGTCTTAATTGTTTTTAATCTTTTTCAAATTGATTATAGTAATCCGTTTGAAGGAAATAGCACTATTGCCATTATTGGTGTTGTTGCTGGAATTTGCGCAATCTTATTATTAGTACTATTGCGTTTTTCAAAAATGATTGAAGAAAAAACCAAACAATAATGGTAGACGTTTTAATTATTGGCGCTGGAGTTTCGGGCGTTTCGTGTGCTTTGATTTTGGGTTCGGCTCAAAACAAACCGTTTGCAATGGATAAAAAAATTGCAATTGTAGCGCACCAAAAAGCCTCTTCACTACAAAATGCCATTTTTAATAACGCATACGGAATTCCCGCAGGGAAATTAGGCAGTGAATTGTTGGAAGAAAGTTTGGAACATTTAACCAACTCATATCCGCACGTACAACAAATTCATGGTGAAAAAGTACTTTCCATTTCAGGTGAAGCTGGAAACTTCACTGTTACCACCAACAAATCTTCGCTTCAAGCTAAAATTGTAGTGATTGCTATTGGTGCTGGAAATCCATTTATAGTTGAAGGTTTGGAATCCTTTGTAATGCCACATCAAAAAGCCGCTCCTGAGAAAAACAGAATCCAATTAAAAAACACGGACCATTTGGTTACCGAAGGTATTTATGCAGCTGGAGTTTTAGCAGGACACAGAAGTCAATTAAGTATCGCCGCTGGTAGTGGCGCTGCTGTAGCAACTGATATTTTAACGTTGTGGAATAACGGAAATCCCGTGCAGGTGCATGATGCTTTGGGAAAATAGCTTTTTATTCTTCTGAATCATCTTCTTCATCATCGAAATTCATTCCTTCTAAAAAATCATCCCAATTGATTGGATCTTGATATTCATTAGGGTCTGGCGGAATAGCTCCCGGCGGATTAAACAATTCCCATTCGTCCCAATAATAATTACTCTTGTCAAAACTAGCTACCCAATTGATAAACAATTCTCTGAATTCGTCGATTTCTTTTCTAATCAACGTAACATAATCGGTATCTTTAAAAGAATCGTGAAATCGCAAACTTCCTACTTGAACATATAAATGCATTGCATGATCTCTGATGATTGCCGCATTTTGCATTCGGATGCTATACATATCTCCGCCTTCAGCACCCGCAATTTTAGCACAAATTATCGCAGCATCATCTCGCATCATATATTTTGTGGCATTCAAATACTCATCTTCTTCACTAATGGTGTTTAAAAGACTGTTTACCAAATCTAAAATTAATTCGGCTTTTTTATAAATTGGCAAATCGAATAATTTATCTCTTCTACTCATTTTATAACATTTTTACTTACTCAACACCTTATTCACCATATTGTCTTTCTTTAAAATCAATTGGTAATAAGCGTTTTCATTAAAAAGTTGGCGTACAAATTCTGCTTGAAGATAGAATAACACTTTTTCTTTTTGATTCTCTAAATTGAAAAGCAATCCGCCTTTTGCCATATAAGTCTTGAAATCATTAAAATAATTA
Source organism: uncultured Flavobacterium sp. (assembly GCF_937967675.1). Lineage (GTDB taxonomy): Bacteria > Bacteroidota > Bacteroidia > Flavobacteriales > Flavobacteriaceae > Flavobacterium. The sequence goes on from NZ_CALBSN010000132.1 coordinate 2,522, forward strand.
CCAGAACGTAATTCTTTTTCCAACGCTTCCATCGAGATTTTTTCAAACTTTTTACGGTTTTGATCTAATTGTTCAAACACAAAGTAATTCACTAATCCTGATTGCATCAACATTGTTAAACCTTCAGCTCCGTGCGAATCTTCTAACGGAACAAAAATATCGGGCATAATTCCGCCACCACCATACACGATGCGACCTTTCTTAGTTTTGAATTTTAAACTATCTGCGATTTTGACTTTGTCTTTTTCATATAATTCGCCACTTTCAAAGCGTTTGTCGAATTCATTGAAATAGTTTTCTCCTTTGTCTTCATAGGGCTTTTGAATTGAACGTCCTGAAGGTGTGTAATATCTAGCAATCGTTAATCGTACTGCCGAACCGTCTCCTAATGGCATTTCGCGTTGTACTAATCCTTTCCCAAAAGAACGTTTTCCATACACCAAACCTCTGTCGTTATCCTGAATAGCTCCTGCTAAAATTTCACTTGCTGAAGCACTATTTTCATTGATTAAAACACTGACTTTTCCTGTTTCAAAAATGCCTTTTTCGGTAGCAAACGTGCTTTCGATTTTATCTTTTTTATTTTTCGTTTTAACGATTAATTCTTTGTTTTTTAAGAATTCATCTGCAATTGCAACGGCTGATTCTAGGTAGCCACCTCCATTATCTCGTAAATCGATAATAATATGTTTGGCACCTTCATTTTTTAATTGGGTTAAACCCGATAAAAATTCATCATATGTTTTTTCGGCAAAGCGATTGATTTTGATATAACCCGTAGTTTTATCCACCATTTGCGAAACATCTACACTTTTGATTGGAATAACATCACGAGTAACGTTTACGGCGAATTTCTTTTTTTCAGATTTTCGGTAAACGGTCAGTTTTACATTAGAACCTTGTTCGCCTTTTAAGATGGAAAACAACGTATCGGTTTCTAATTTTTTATTGTACAATTGTAACTTATCGGCGAAAAGAATTCGGTCGCCCGATTTTAAACCCGCTTTTTCAGAAGGACCATTAGCAATTGGTTTTATTACGGCTAAGGAATCGTTATACATGTAGAAATTTATGCCAATTCCAACGAAATCGCCACGCATTTCTTGCTCTACAGCTGCTAATTGACTTTTTGGAATATAAACCGAATGTGGATCGAGTTTTTCGAGAATTCCATTTACCGTTAAATCAACTATAGAATCGGTATTTAAACTGTCTACATATTCTTTTTCGATAAAATCGATAAGTTTGTTCAGTTTATTTTTATTGGCATTTCGGTTTAGGAAAGCTGTTTCTGTGGAAGGATTGAGTTTACTTCCCAATAACAAACCTACCGCAACAGCTACTGCGATTACTATTGGAAAATATACTTTATTCATTCTCATTTTAGCTCAAATCTTCGATTAATTCCACCTCAACACCAGCTTTTCTTAGAAAATCAACACCTGAAGTATCTTTGTATTCTTGATGATACACCACTCTTTTGATTCCCGATTGATGAATTAATTTACTACAATCTTTGCAGGGTGAAAGTGTAATATACAACGTTGCATCTTCGCACGATTGTGTAGAACGCGCGACTTTTAAAATGGCATTCGCTTCGGCGTGAAGTACGTACCATTTGGTCACATTATCTTCATCTTCGCAACAATTTTCAAATCCTGATGGTGTTCCGTTGTAACCATCGGAAATAATCATTTTATTTTTAACGATAATAGCGCCTACTTTTTTTCGTTGGCAGTAGGATAAATTTCCCCATTCTTTGGCAATTCGCAAATAAGCTTTATCGTATTTTTCTCTTTTTTCTTTCTTCATTATCGGTTCCAAATTTCGCTTTCCATAATCATTGGCAAAACTACGCCAATTATAAATGCTGACATAACTAAAGCCCAATCTCTTTTTGAAAATCGGAAAAAAGTTTGCACGATATAGGAAATAATTAAAAATACTACAACTACGATTATTTGTGCTGCTTCAATTCCTAATGCGAATTCTAAAAGTGGCAATAATTTATCCGAAGCAGTTCCGGGTAATATGGTTTTAAAGTAATTTGAAAAACCTAATCCGTGAATAATTCCGAAAAACAATGTTACGATTGCTACAAAAGTGATACTTTCATTTTTTGACGATTTCCCAGCGGTAAAAAGATGAAAAACAGCGGTTATTAAGATGGTGATTGGAATTAAAAATTCAACCAAACTCGCTTGGATTTGAACCACTCCGTAAACCGACAATAGTAAAGCTAACGTATGTCCGATGGTAAAAAGTGATACCAAAACAAAAACATTCTTCCAATCTTTAAAAGCGTACGGTACTACCAAAGCCATTAAAAATAAAACATGATCATAGGCATTGATATCCAATACATGTTTAAGTCCAATATTAAAGTACATCCAAAATTCTGACATAATAATTAAGTTTTTATTGGGGATTTTCAAACTTACGATTTATTTTTTTATGTAACCAAATTCTACATCACAAAAGCATGTGAAATTGTTGTAAAAAAATGGATTTTTTGTTTAATTTTGCTCTAATATAAAAAAACATACATCATGTCAATTTCAGATTTATTCGATAGCGGTTTTAGAAACAGAAACAAAGGTCATTTTTCGGCAATTGTAAGAGTGGCTTTATCTGACGGAATTATTGGTCCAGAAGAAAAATATTTTTTAGACAAATTAGCTATCAAATTAGAAATTTCTCAAGCAGAATATGAAGAAATTTTAGAAAATCCTTTAAAATACCCTGTAAACCCGCCTTTATTGCATACACATCGTTTAGAGCGTTTATATGATTTATCTAGAATGGTATATGCTGATGAGCATGTTACGGGTGACAAAGAACAAGATTTATTAAAAAAATATGCTTTAGCTTTAGGATTTACTCCAGGAAATGTAGGTTATATCGTAGATAAAGCCTTAAAATTAGTAGATATGAATGTGGATTTAGACACGTTCACTTACGAAATGCAACACATGAACAGATAATTGAAACTGTTTTAAAATACAAAAGCACAAATTCGAATGAGTTTGTGCTTTTTTTGTTTGTCCTAACAAACACGCTGTTTTTCATGCGATTACAAAAAGTTTAAAATGTTAATTTTTTTAAAGTTTAAGAATATAATTACATTTTTATTTTATAAAAGTTTTTTGTTCATCTTCCTGAAAGTACTACTACGTTAAAATGGGTTAAAGAATAATTTGAAAATTTTCATAGTAACATTTCTTTTGTCTGCTCGACTAATTAAAAAAATAAAATATATGAGAGCACACGAAATAGATTACCATATTTATGGTGAAGAAATGCAATATGTTGAAATTGAATTAGACCCACAAGAAGTAGTGGTTGCCGAAGCCGGAAGTTTTATGATGATGGAAAATGGCATCAAAATGGAAACTATTTTTGGCGATGGAAGTCAAGACCAACAACAAGGTATTTTTGGTAAATTGTTATCAGCAGGTAAACGTGTTTTAACAGGTGAAAGTTTGTTCATGACAGCTTATCAAAACCAAGATTTCGGAAAACGAAAAGTATCTTTTGCTTCTCCTTATCCGGGGAAAATTGAACCTATCGATTTACAACAATTAGGTGGAAAATTCATTTGTCAGAAAGATTCATTTTTATACGCTGCAAAAGGCGTTTCTGTTGGAATCGAATTCACTAAAAAAATCGGAACCGGATTATTTGGTGGTGAAGGTTTCATTATGCAAAAGGTTGAAGGAGACGGAATGGCGTTTGTGCATTCAGGTGGAACTTTGGCTAAAAAAGAATTGCAACTAGGTGAATTACTTCGCGTTGATACAGGATGTTTAGTAGGTTTTACTAAAGATGTAGATTACGATATTGAGTTCGTTGGCGGAATTAAAAACACCATTTTCGGTGGGGAAGGTGTTTTCTTTGCAACACTTCGCGGACCGGGAACCGTTTATGTTCAATCGTTACCATTTAGTAGATTAGCCGGAAGAATTTACGCAAGCGCTCCTCAAAACGGTGGAAATAGAGAAGAAGGAAGTCTTTTAGGTGGGTTAGGAAGAATGCTAGACGGGGATAACCGATTTTAATAACAAAAAGAGCTTTTAAGCTCTTTTGTTATTCATTATCACTTGCATACCATTCTGCAAAAGAAGACTCGGTTTCTTGTAAGCGTAGTGAATGTAATTTTATGTTTGGAGGCAATAAGTTTTTAATTTTATTTGAAAAATCAATCACCATATTTTCACTAGTAGGCTGGTATTCTACTAAAATAACATGATGACCTCTTGTTTTTAATTCATGGGCTAATTCTATGTGTGGGGTGTTTTTATTAAAAACAGTAGCATGATCAAACACATCAACAATTTGCTCTTTTACAATTTTTTTTAAATCACCAAAATCTATCACCATTCCATATTTTACATTGGAAGTATCTTCAATAGGTTTTCCAATTACTGTTACGGATAATTTGTAACTATGGCCATGAACATTTTTACATTTTCCATCATATCCGTAAAGTGCATGTCCAGTTTCAAAATTAAATTGTTTGGTAATACGTATGTTTGACATAATTTGTTATTTTATTCTTTCTTTTTTGCTCTGCTGTATAGTATATAGGCAATTCCTACTAACACAACAAAAGGGATAAACGATCCTATTAATACGCCTATTTGATATTGGCCGTCTGGTGCATCTTTCAACTTCTGTTCGACACTAACTTGTTGAAGAAAAAGAATTAAATTTATCATTTTTTAAATTTTTTTAATGCTTTTTTTGTAAAATCTGATAAAACCAATCGACCAGAAATAGCAGCTCTATCATAAAGTAAGCTGTCCCAATTATCGGTTCCTTCCCAAAGTACTTTTTTCATTTCGGCTAATGCTTCAATGTTGTATTTTGCAAGTTCATTAATATAATCTTCTAGTCTAATATCTAAATCTTGAATAGTATCAAAAATCTCAGAATATAAGCCTTTTTCGAATGCCCAAGTAGCCGATTTCCATTCTGTAGGAGTTAATGCCATTTGGGCTAAGGAAGTTTTGCCTAATTTTCTACTAACCACTGGTTCTATAACAAAAGGTCCAATTCCAATAGCTATTTCCGACAATTTAATATCACTTTTTATTGTTGCAAAAGTATAGTCACAAGCGGCTGCTAAACCAACACCACCACCAACAGCCTTACCATGAATTCTTCCAATAATTAATTTGGAACATTTTCGCATAGCGTTGATAACATTGGCAAATCCAGAGAAAAAATCACTCCCTTCTTCATAATTAGAAATCGCAATTAATTCATCAAAAGAGGCACCAGCACAAAAAGCTCCGTTTCCTTGACTTTGGAGAACAATGACGGCAACTTCTTCATTTTGATTTAATGATTGTAATTCACTTGTTAATTGTTGAAGCAATGAACTTGGAAAAGAGTTACTTGCTACATGTGAGAATGTAACTTTTGCAATATTGTTTGCGATTTCTGTTTTAATTGAGCCTAATTCCATTATTATCTTTTTAGACTGAAATGTGATTTAAATTCTTTCTTTATATTATTTTCTACATATTCTACTTTAAACCAATAATCTGTTGATGGTAGTATATTCCCATTATAAGTTCCATCCCATCCTTCTCCATATGGACTAATTTGTTTTAATAATTTACCATACCTATCGTAAATGTGGATTACCCCTTCGTATGATTCAGGTAAATAAATATTCCATTTATCGTTATAACCGTCATTATTAGGTGTAAAATAATTATTGTAATTTATAGTTTGAATCAAATTGGTTTGCAATAGTCCACACCCTTGAATATCTCTTACATATACTGAATAAGATCCATTAGGTAAATCTGTAAAAATAGGGCTTGATTGCCAATCAATAGCGTTCAAACTATACTCATATTCTCCAAAACCTCCAACTGCAGTTACTTCAATTGCAGCCAATCCTGTTGAGAATGCTGGAGTTAATAAAGTAGCAAAAACAGACTGTGGTTCGGAAGAAAAAGTTGCTGTAATAGTATCCGTTTCCGAACAATTAGTTATATTATTGGTAACAACAACTGAATAAGTTCCAGCTGCTGTAATATCAAATAAAGGAGAATCTCCGTTTGGATTTGCAGGAGTCCATAGATAAGAATAATTACCTGGAATTGTTGGAGTCGCATCAACAATTTGAGAACCAATTCCTGTAATCGGATCTAAACAAAGCGTGAAATTTACACCTAAATCAATAATAGGTAATGGGTTTACTATCAATTTTAAATAAGGTCCTAATCCAACACAATCATTATTTAAATTACTATCAATCCTTACCCAAAGAGTTTGATTATATGCGGTAATATTTCTATAATTTGTAATGTTTGGTATTGCATTTACCTCTTGTAAAGCATCATTTTCTGTTTCATAATAAGTAACCGTGTAAGATTGCCCTAACGGAAATGGCTGTGTGATTAAATTATCAATAGTACTGAGATTAAAGTAATCATATCCATCCGCATTGGGGTCTGAAGCATCTATATAGTCATCACATTCCTCTAATAAATAAGGATTTGCTAAGTTTATAACTGTAGTTGATACAATTAAATTAACCTCACTAGTTCTAAAACAACCATTTTCATTTACTATTCTTGCCCAAACTCTTCCGTTATTCGCAGAAATATAATCAGTTGGGTTGGTTATTGGAGCAGTTCCACTAATCGCATTTGGTAAGCTGGTATGATATGTAAATACTAAATTGGGTTGAGAGGAAATTTCATTATTTGCTTCATTTAAATTAAAAGAAGTGATGGCATCTGTATCTGTGTCACATTGCTTTAAAATAATTGGTGAAGCAATAACAGGCAAAGAGGTTACTATTAAGTTAAAAGAAGAAGTTACAAAACAATTTGTTGTTGCATTCGTTAATCGAACATATATTATTCTGTTGCTAGTATTAATAGTTGTGATAGCATTTATTCCAAGTAACGCTTCAGACTCTAATTCATGATATGTTACATTAATCCCAGTTTGACTATTGAGTATTTCATTAGTTTTAGATAAAAGATTAAAGGTAACGATACCATTAGTATCATCGCCATCTATATTATCATCACACTTTTTAAAATCGGATATTGGTGTTAATAAAGGTAATGCATTATTAGTTACAGAAATTGTAGCTGAAACTCCACTACAAACACCTGAATTAGGTATTGTATATACATAATTCCCACTTACATCTACAGCAGGATTGAAAACACTAGTTCCAGATGCTAATGCTGGTGCCCATGTACCATTAGGAGTAACATTTGTTCCTAATAAAGGGAATAAATCGAAACTTGCATCAGATTTACAAACACTAATTGAATTGTTATTTCCAGCATTATTAGCCTGCTGTATAGTGACACTAACTGCTACATCAACTGGAATAGGTGATGAATTACAATCTTTAGTAAAACTGTAAATATATTCTCCTTCAATATTTATTGATGGGTCAAAAATATTATTGTTCAAAGGACTACCACCGGAAGGCACTGTCCAAGTACCATTCTCTCCTGGATTCCCTATAATTGCGTCAAATAAATTTATAGTTTGATTGGAGCAAATCGTAACAGCTGTAGGTTGTGGATTACTTCCAAATCCAGAATAATAACCTGCATATCCTGCCGTATCGTCTAAGTAACCAAATACTCCAGCAGCTAAAGGACCTGTTGATACAATATTAGCATCACCAAAAACATTTCTTACCCGATAAGTAACCCAATCTGAATTTCCTAATACATTTTGTGCATCTGACAAAGGAATAGGAACGCCATTTACAGTTAAGCTAGAACTTGCATAAGTTAAAATCATCAAATCTGCAGTGTAACTAACACCTCCAATTCTATTAACCGCAGGAATTATAACTGAATTTTGAAAAAAACAACTTAAAGGAGGTATAAAATTTAATCCTGAAGTAGCGGTATCAAAACCACCACCTATAGGCTGATAAGCAAAAACAGGTTTACTACTTCTTACATACAAATTGCTGTTATTTATTCCTTGATAATAAGTGTTTGGTATGAATATATATTGTCCTGCATTTAAAACAGCAATAGGTGTAGATATGTTATTTACATAAACTTCTGTGTTGTCTTCGTGAGCTATTATAAGTGGCTTCTCCATGTCTGGAGTTCCATTACCTTCAATAAAAATATATTCCGTTCCTATTTGAGATGATGAAACTATTTGGTCTATAGCAAAATCTCCTCTACCATTTTGAACACCTCCCAATGCATTCCCTGAATTTACTACTATGTCTTTGTTTGACGATATCAATGCTCCTATAGCACCTTGAATATTATCCGGATTATTACTATATCCTGAAAAAATAATACTTTCTCCTGCATCCAAGAAAAAAGACTGATTGGTTAGTGTCATAACACCTGAACTTGTTGCAAAAGTAACATTAGTATCATACCCTGTTAAACTAACGCTTGTACCGTCTTCGGTTGCCATTAAACTCGTAACGAATGATTTTCTACTATCTATTAAATCATTAATCATATACCCTACTCTAAAGTTCTTTCCTTTGCCAGAGATACCCTTAGAAATCAATGTTTCAGCATGACTTGTATGTCTCATTCTAAAACTAACATAAAAATCTTTACTACCTTCAAGTATTAATCCTCTATCAATTAAAACTGTATTTACTCTACTAATGTCTACAAACATTTTAGTATTACTGCCATTGCCAATCAATACAGAAACTGGACTTGTAGCCGATATTGTAAATGGAGAACCTGTAATAGGCGTTCCCAAACCATCCGTAATTGTTACTGTAAAAGGAGTGGTTTCTGGAGTAGAAAGATAAATATAATGATCCTGAATTGCGGTAATATCTCTAGAATGTAAAGGTGGAATCCAATGTTTATTGCTAAGTTGAGAAAAACCTATTTGTGAAAAAATGAAAATTGTGAGAAAAATTATATTTTTTATCATAGTGAATTTGATGTAATAATAATTTGTAAATTTAATGAATTAATACCAATAATTAACTAAAAAAACGCCCTTAATTGTACATTTCCAGCATGAATCGTCTTACTCGTTTCGCTATTTCTGCCTTGATAATTAATATTGATATCTAAATATTGGGTCAAATTTTTCTGTAAAAGTAAACGCCAAGTTTGATTTTTTCCTGGTTGTAAGCCTTCTAACATTTGAAACCCAACTGCTGATAACGGATTTCCATTATACGAATTGTTATACATAGAAAATTCGCCATTCATGCTAAATCCTTTTTCGCTGTTGAAGGTAAATGAGGTTCCTAAACGAGTTTGTTTTAAGGTTTCAAAAGCGCCAATTTGATTTTCTTTTTGTTGGTATTCATAAAAAACATCCCAACTCGCATTTTTAGAAAACAAATACCCGATTTTTGGCTCTAGTTGATAACTTTCAATTTCAAAATTTCGATTTGGATAACTCTCAGAAGTTGATTCCGTTAAAGTGGTGCTTCCCGAAAAATTAAACAACCAACTTTTCTTTACCAAATGCTGATATTGCAACTGATGCGATTGATTTTTAGCTGCAACACTTCCCACAGAAAGCAAATTTTGACTTTCATTAATTAAGAAAGAATAAGTGGTGGAATGATATTGTTTTCCACGATTAAAAAACAAACTATTTCTAAAATTTGTGTTCAAACCAATCAACTCATCATTGTTTTTTGAAAACGGATTCAAGTCGAAATTAGAACCATCTCTTCGAATTCTACGTTCTATTAAAAACGAAGTTTGATTGTAAAAATGTGAAGCGAATTTCTTAAAACCAGTCTCATTTTGCCATTGATTAAAATTGAAATTCAACGCTTGAGAAAATTTATTCTGATGCGTTCGAACAAAAACTTGATTCGGTAAAAATACCCGAACGTAAATCGCTAAATCAGAATAAGGAGCAATTTCAAACTCTTGCAATTCCTGAATTCCGTTGCCATTGTAATCGTTCCACATATAAACGCCTTGTCCAGGTTCTACTTGCAAATAGGTAAATTCTTGTTGGGCAATCGTTCCAGAGCTTGTTTCATAAGCGGTTGTTGTTTGAATTAATTGCCCAAAATATCTGTCCGAATATAAAATTCGTGAATTTAACGAAGGTTCGTCTTTTAAGCTTGAATCTTCATATTTCAAGGTGCGATAATTCAAAAATACACTCAAATTGCTTTTTTCGGTTTTAATCAATTGCGATTTCAAATAATACGAATTCGAATGATTCACGCGCTCTATGCGATTGTTTTGCAAACTGTCATTCTGACGTTGCAAAAATCCTAATTCCACAAAAACTTTAGTCGAATCGCCTCTTCCCACAAAAGCGCCATATTCTAAAAAACGTTGGCTCAAGGCCGAAAATGTATTGGTTGCCTTCAGTTTATCAGAATTATCTTCCAAATTTACTGTAGCACCAACCCAATTTTTACCCAATTTATACGACGAACGATTTTGACTTCTAGCAAAAGACGAATTTGAAAGTTCAGAATCGTTTTTCATTATGCTCGAATTACTCCAAATCATCCATTTTTTGGTAGCATATCTTCCTGTTAAAGTGTGTTTGTTTCCCAAAAAAGCATCGCCAAAAGCTAAATTTTCAAATTGATAAATCGCTTTTCCTTTGTTATTGAAATTAAAATCCAATCCCGAAGTTAAAAAACTTTGATTCCCCAAAAAAGTAGAAGTGATGTTCCAATCTCTATTAAATTCAATGTTGTACAAACGTTCAATGGTTTTGAAATTTTCTTGTACCAACTGATAATTGGCAAACGCATCAATCTTGGTTTTTCCGTCAAAAAGGCGTTGTTTTCCATTGAATTTTCCAGCAAAACCTTTGTTGTTATTGTCGTCTAAATTCGAATATAAATTTTGGTCGTTGTTACTTATTGCCGCTTCAAAATCTAAAAGGGTTTTCTCGCTCGGATTGTATTTTCCTAAAATCGTTGCCATTTGAATTTTTGTAGGTGCAATCAATCGAACAATTGGTTCATAATTTCCTTGCGGAATTCCAGCTATTGGCGCCACATATTCATAAATTTTACCAACCGCCTGGTTGTTTGCTAAAATGTAATTCCCTTGATTATTTCCTAACAATGAAAAACGCACACTGTACAATTCGTCTGTTGGATTGTTCGAATATTCAAACACTTCAACTCCGCCAATAATCACTTTTCGATACAAAATTTTATTTTCAGAATACGTGTCTAAATAAGCAGAAGGTCCGTTCATTTGCGAAATATCATCGCCAGCGTTTTGCAAAATATCAATTTGTTCCGAAGATAAATTTTGTTGTAAAGGCTGATTTTTCACATCACTTTCCGAATAGAAATAACCGCCAATTTGCCAATTTTCTCGCTCGTGCGAAATGCCGCCATAAGTAATAAATCGAGTAAAATTTCTATCGGTATACTGATATTCTACGTTGATTCGCATTTCAGAAGTTATCGGAAATAGCGAAGTAAAAATGATTTCCCCAGCGTTATAATCAATGATATAATCGTGGTTTTCGCCACGAGTTTTCAAAATTCCGTTGACATAAACCCGTTCAGAACCTGAAATTACTAAAACGTACAACTCATTATTATTGCCTCGCAATTTATACGGACCTTGATTGCCTTCTTGTCCGACGAATGAACTTCGGGCATATTGTCCACGAACCAAAGCACCAGATGCAATGACTTCGGTTTTTTTATTAGGTGTTCCAAAAGTGAAGCGAGTGGCTAAACCTTGTACTTTTTTGTTGAAATTCAAGAAAGCAGATTTTCGATTTTCAAGAAATAAATCTCCAGCGCGAATGTTCCATTTATCGGAAAATAATTCGATGAAAATTTGGTCAAATTCATCTAGTTTCTGCGAATAACCGCCTTCTTGCAACGGAATATTACTGTCTTGAATCGAAGCTCGCAAACTCACTTTATCGGAAATTTTACCTGTGATTTGTAAATCTAAATTCGAATTCACTACCGTGTTTTGATTGTTTCCAATCGTAACGCCACGTGTAATACTTCCCGAAGTATTCAATCCATCAAAAGGTTTGAATTTAGTGTTTTTGTCTTTTTTGAAAACGACTAATTTTCCCGCTTCGTTTGAAATCACTTTGTCCTCATCGTAAATAGAATAGGTTTTAGTTAAAAATTCCGGAAATTTCGAATAGCGAACAGTTAAAGAATCAGAAGTGTTGATTTCTTTAGTGAAAACTACCGTTCCTTTTTGGAAATTAACTTTGTAAAAACTAGTGTCAATGATTTTTCCATTTTTGTCTTTAATTTCAAAAAAGGAATTGTTCAAACTAAATTTTTCTATCGAAATCGTGTCTTTTGAAAAGGCAATTTTTTTAGTTGGATACGATTGTAACGTTTCCTGAGCAAAACCGCCCAAAAAACACAACAGAAATCCCACTAAAAAAATAATTTTTTGCATAAATACTATAACTTCGAATTATCAAAAGTAGTATTTATTGTTGGAAAAAAGGAATGATTTTGTTTGAACCGCGGATTCGCAGATTTTTTAAATAATAATCTGCGAATCTGCGGTGATTTATTTTAACTGTTTGTTTTCGTAGATAGAAATTATCTCATTATAAATATAATAACTAAAAGCTTTGTCTTTGTATGTAAAACGTTTAAAATTCGATTTACTATTTCTATTATTTAAATGATAAACATTGTAAAAAAAGAAATTCTTTTCAATAACCCAACCTTCATCTGTTCGTTTATCTTCGCAAAACAACAACCAACTTTTATGTGTTGAATCATTTTTAATCAAATATTCATACACAAGTAATTCAGAAAAATCATCAAAATAACATTCTTTAACCAAATTATAAACTGATATATTTGGTTTTGAATTCAATTCTTTCGGAATATTTAATAATTTTTCTAAACTCATTATCTCGCTTATTTTTAGAAAAAGTTATGAAATTGGCACATCGACTAATTGTCTAATTGCCAAATTAAACTACTCCTTCGTAATCACCTGCATCGTTTCTCTCGAAATCTGACGTAGCAATATCGTTTTATTCGTTTCTACCACTTTTGCGGCGTTTTCATCAAAATGTCTGATAGTATATAGTGATACGTTTTCATTATACGAAACTTTGAATTTTTTTGCCAACACTTTTCGTAACTCTTCAAAAGTGTTGTATTTATCTTCGATACAAACGGAGAAACTAATTGCCGTATTTTGAATTAAATTCACTTTGATTTTGTATTTCGAAAACAATGCAAAAATTTCACTAATGTGATTTTCCATGATAAAATCGAAATCAATAGACGATAACGATAATAACAATTGGTTTTTCTTAACGATGAAACAAGATGCTTTAGGTTCTAAATCGGCTCCTTTTGAAACGCTGGTTCCAGGCAATGTTGGATTAACAAACGATTTTACATATAACGGAATTTCCTTTTTCTGTAAAGGTTGTAACGTTTTTGGATGAATTACCGAAGCACCATAAAACGCTAATTCAATCGCTTCTCTGTAGGATATTTGGTTCAACAAAACCGCATTTTCAAAATATCTTGGATCGGCATTTAAAACGCCTGGAACATCTTTCCAAATCGTAACACTTTCGGCACCTAAACAATACGCAAAAATCGCAGCCGTGTAATCCGAACCTTCACGACCTAAAGTAGTAGTGAAATTATTCTCATCAGAACCTAAAAATCCTTGTGTAATGTTCAAAGTTTTCTTTTTAACCCCTTTTGAAATCAATTTTTGAGTAGTTTCCCAATCTACTTGACCATCACGGTAGTTGTTATCGGTTTTGATCAATGGTCTCACATCAATCCAATGATTTAGCATGCCTTGCGAATTGAAATAATGACTTACAATCGTAGTAGAAACCAATTCTCCAATACTCACCACTTGGTCGTAAACAAAATTATAATTCGGAGATTTATTACTGCGAATAAAATATTCTAAATCGTCAAAATGAGCGTTTACATCAAAAAACACATCGTGCTCTTCGTCCTCAAATAAGTCTAATAAAATTTGATTGTGGTATTTGCGAACTTCCTGAAGTGACGCATTCAATTCTTTCGATTTTTCAAAATAGTTTTTGATAACAACTTCTAAAGCATTCGTGGTTTTTCCCATTGCAGAAATTACCAACAGAACATCTTCGTGTCCTACCGTGTTTAAAACATGTAATACGTTTTTTACGCCTTCGGCATCTTTAACCGATGCACCTCCAAATTTAAAAATTTTCATTTTGAAGAATTATATAGTTGTGTTTAAAAATTGTTCAATTCCTTTGTCGTCCATGTGAACCACACGCCAATCGCCCAAAACTTTAGCACCCGATTTTTCATAGAAATCGATAGCTGGTGTATTCCAATCCAAAACGTTCCATTCGATTCGGCGGACATTTTCGGCTTTTCCTTGTTTGATGATTTCTTTGTAAAGTGCAAATCCGGCACCTGTTCCGCGTTTGTTTTCTTTTACAATTAAATCTTCTAAATGGATGGTTTTTCCTTTCCAAGTCGAATAACGATAATAGTACAAAGCCATTCCGATGATCTCGTTTTCAACTTCGGCAACAAAACATTGAAAAAGCGGATTTGCGGAAAAACCATCGCGAACCAAATCGTCAACGGTAACCACAACAGCATCAGGTTCTTTTTCAAAAGTGGCTAATTCCTGAATCAATTCTAAAACCGAAGGCATGTCGTTTTTTGTGGCTTTTCTGATCATCATTTTTTCAATTTTTTTACAAAAGTAAAATTAACTTAAACATCTTTTCAAATTAATTCTAACATTTCACAAATTTACCGATATTTGTGCCTTAAACACAACTACAACGTTTTCGAAATGGAAGAAAGAAATAGAACCTTAGGCGAATTTATTATTGAACACCAAAATTCGTTTCAATACTCAACTGGAGAATTATCTCGTATTATTAACTCCATTCGTTTGGCAGCTAAAGTAGTAAACTATAAGGTAAACAAAGCCGGATTAGTTGATATCGTAGGTGCTGCTGGAGAACAAAATATTCAAGGCGAAGACCAACAAAAATTAGACGTTTACGCAAACGAAGTTTTTATTCAAACCTTAATCAACCGTGAAATTGTTTGTGGAATTGCTTCGGAAGAAAACGATGATTTCATTACTGTGGCAGGTTCAGATAATTCACACAACAACAAATATGTGGTTTTGATGGATCCATTAGATGGTTCTTCGAATATTGATGTGAATGTTTCGGTAGGAACTATTTTTTCAGTTTTCAGAAGAGTTACTCCTGTTGGAACTCCTGTAACTATTGAAGATTTCTTGCAACCAGGCGTAAATCAAGTAGCAGCAGGTTATGTGATTTATGGAACTTCAACTATGTTGGTGTACACAACAGGTGATGGTGTTAACGGATTTACATTGAATCCAGCTATCGGAACATTCTATTTGTCACATCCCAACATGAAATATTCGGAAGATGGAAAAATCTACTCAATTAACGAAGGAAATTACGTTCATTTTCCTCAAGGAGTAAAAGATTATATTAAATATTGTCAGTTAGAAGAAGGAGACAGACCTTATACTTCTCGTTACATCGGAAGTTTAGTTTCTGATTTTCATAGAAACATGATTAAAGGTGGAATTTATTTAT
>NZ_CALBSN010000133.1 GCF_937967675.1 uncultured Flavobacterium sp.
GAATTACGTCGTTACAATCCAGAAATGTTAGATAAAGATCGTTTAATTGTGATTTCAAAATGCGATATGTTAGATGACGAGTTAAAAGCAGAATTGAAAAAACAATTGGATAAGGAATTTAAAGGAACACCTTATATGTTTATTTCATCTGTTGCACAACAAGGTTTACAAGAGTTGAAAGACAAATTGTGGCAAATGTTGAATGCTGAAGAAAAATAAAAAAAGTTAAAATAAACGTAAGAAAAAGCATCTTTTATTTGAAGGTGCTTTTTTGTTTTTAATGCAGTTATTATAATAAAAAGTTAAAATTGCTTCAATCTAACTTGATTTTGAAATGATAATTTTATCGAAATCGTATTTTTAAGTATATTCGCCACACAAATCAAAAGAACACAGATTTATTATGAAAAAATTAGTATTATTTGTCGTTTCTGCTATTATGCTTGTGCCAGCTTCGGTAAAAGCAGATGAAGGAATGTGGTTTTTAATGTTCATTGAGCGTTTAAATCACCGCGACATGCAAAAAATGGGCTTGCAATTAACAGCCGAAGAAATTTACAGTATCAACAACCACAGTTTAAAAGATGCTATCGTTCAATTTAATGGTGGATGTACAGCTGAATTAATTTCAAAAGATGGATTGGTTTTGACTAATCACCACTGTGGATATGATGCCATTGCAGAATTATCTTCAGCAGAAAAAAACTATTTAAAAAATGGGTATTGGGCAAAAAACAGAGCTGAAGAGTTAAAACCTTCAAGTTTATATGTACGTTTCTTTGTTCGTATGGACGATTGTACAAAAAGAATCTTATCTGTTGTAAATCCTTCAATGAGCGAAGCGGATAGAGAAAAAGCTATCAATGCTGAAATCGCGAAAATTGAGAAAGAAAACAACGAAGGTGGGAAATATACAGTTTCTGTTCGTCCGTTTTTTCAAGGAAACGAATACTACTATTTCGTTTACCAAGATTACAAAGATGTTCGTTTAGTAGGAACTCCACCAGAAAGTTTAGGAAAATTTGGTGGCGATACAGACAACTGGGAATGGCCACGTCATACAGCAGATTTCTCTATGTTTAGAGTGTATGCTGATGCAAACGGTAATCCGGCTGAATATTCTACAAACAATGTTCCATTACAACCAAAACATTATTTGCCAGTAAACATTGGTGGAGTTAAAGAGAATGACTTCGCAATGATTTTAGGTTATCCAGGTAGAACTAACCGTTGGATGCCAGCAGGTGGAATTGAGCAAAACGTAAAATTTGCTTATCCAGCATGGGTTGAAGGTTCAAAAACAGGAATGGACAACATGAAAAAATACATGGTTCAGTCGGATGCTTTAAACCTTATTTATGCTTCTAAATTTGCAGGAGTTGCTAACTACTGGAAAAACCGTCAAGGAATGATTGATGCGTTATCAAAATTTGGTACTGCTAAAACGAAAGCAGCTCAAGAAGCTAAATTCCACAAATGGGCTAACCAACCAGCTAACAAAGCAAAATACGGAAATGTAGTTCCTACAATCAATAAATATTATGCTTTAACAAACGAAAAATCACGTCATGATAACTATATGATGCAATTGTTTAGAACTTCAGCTTTTGGAACAGTAAGTAGAGGTTTAGGAAAACAGTTAGAAAACTATGCTAAAGCAGATGCTACAAAAAGAGTACAAATGGCTCCAGCTATTTTAGAAATGGCTCAAGGAATGCACAGTGAGTTACATATTCCAGCTGAAAAAGATATTTTAGCAGCTCAATTAAATTTATATGCTAAAAAAGCAGGATATAAATTAGCTCCAATGGTTGAGAAATTAGCTGCAGAAAACAATGGTGATTTTACAAAATATGTAAACGCAGCATTCGATTTAAGTATTTTTACTTCTGTTGATAGAGTAAAAGCTTTCTTAGATTTACCATCTGAAGAATTACTTAAAAATGATCCACTTTATGTGTTAACAAATGACTTATTGACTCATTACAGCTTTAGAAGTGAAGAATTAATCAAATCTCAAAATGATTTTGGTGCTTCTTTCCGTTTATTAGTGGAAGGTTTAAGAGAATCTAAAATTGGAGAAATCAAATATCCAGATGCTAATTCAACTTTACGTTTAACGTATGGAAAAGTTCGTTCTTTACCAGCTGACAAACGTAATGATGCTACAATCAACAACTACACTACATTAGCAGGTCAAGTTAAAAAATACAAAAAAGGTGATTTAGAATTTGATTTACCTACAAGAGTATTAGAAATGAATGCTAAAAAAGAATATGGTCGTTATGCTGATAAAGACGGTTCTTTACACGTTTGTTTCTTAACTGACAACGATATTACGGGTGGAAATTCAGGTTCGCCAGTATTAAACGGAAAAGGGGAGTTAATCGGTTTAGCATTTGATGGAAACATCGAAGCTATGGCGGGTGACGTAATCTTTGACAAAAAATTACAAAGAACAATCAACGTTGATATTCGTTACGTTTTATGGGTAATTGAGAATTTCTCAGGAGCGAAACACATTGTTGATGAAATGACTATTGTGAAGTAATTTCTAAATAAAAACAATTAAAAACGACTTGAGTAATCAGGTCGTTTTTTTTATGCGGAATATCCAAAATCATTTCACTATTTTTGAAAAATGAAATTTATCCAAATCTTTTTGCTATTGCTTTCATTGTCAGTCTTTTCTCAATCAACGTTTGAATTGGCTGAGAAATTGTATGGACAAAAAAAATTTAATGAAGCCGAAAAATTATTTTCTGAATATTTAAAATCACAACCTAATCACGCTAAAACGATTGAATATCTTGGTGATATTGCTGGACATCAAAAAAAATGGGATGTCGCGATTACCAACTATAAAAGACTAAAAATTAGTTATCCTAAAAATGCTAATTATTGGTATAAATATGGTGGCGCATTAGGAATGAAAGCCAAAGAATCCAATAAATTCAAAGCTTTAGGAATGATTGATGAAGTAGAAAAATCGTTTTTAACTGCAGCAAAATTAAATTCAAAACATATCGAAACACGTTGGGCTTTAGTAATGTTATATATCGAATTACCAGCAATTATTGGCGGAAGCGAAAAAAAAGCACAAAAATATGCCGATGAATTAATGACACTTTCAAAAGTTGATGGTTATTTAGCAAAAGGATATATTGATGTCTATTTCAGCCGTTATGCGAAAGCAGAAATCCATTATAAAAAAGCACACGAAATTGGGAATTCAAAAACTACTTTCGAAAAATTATATGACTTATATTTGAATAAGTTAAAAGATAAAGCGAAAGCCAATAAGTTAAAAGAACAATTTGAAAACAAATAGTGTAATTGTTGAAATGTTGAATCGTATAATCGATTTGACAAATTAACAGTTTAACAATTCAACATAAAAATGAGAACACATTTCATAGCCATCGGCGGAGCAGCCATGCACAATTTAGCATTAGCATTACATAACAAAGGATATCACGTAACAGGTAGCGATGACGCTATTTTCGAACCTTCAAAATCGCGTTTGGAGAAAAAAGGATTGTTGCCAGCCGAAGAAGGTTGGTTTCCAGAAAAAATCACAACTGATATCGAAGCGATTATTTTAGGAATGCACGCCAAAGCGGATAATCCTGAATTATTGAAAGCGCAAGAATTAGGGTTGAAAATATATTCGTATCCCGAATTTTTATACGAACAATCGAAAAACAAAACCCGAGTGGTGATTGGCGGTTCGCACGGAAAGACTACAATTACTTCGATGATTTTACACGTAATGCATTATCACAATATTGAAGTGGATTATATGGTGGGAGCTCAATTAGAAGGTTTTGATACAATGGTGCATTTAACCGAAGATAACGATTTTATTGTGTTGGAAGGCGATGAATATTTGACTTCTCCAATCGATTTGCGACCAAAATTCCATTTGTACCAACCCAATATTGCATTATTGTCTGGAATTGCTTGGGATCATATCAATGTGTTTCCAACGTTTGATAATTATGTGGAACAATTTAGAATTTTCGCTAACCAAATAACGCGTGGGGGAATTTTAGTCTATAACGAAGAAGACGAAGCCGTAAAAGCAGTAGCCGAAGGAACCGAAAATCCTATCCGAAAAATTGCGTATCAAACACCAAGTTACACAGTTGAAAACGGAACCACGTTGCTCGATACGCCAGAAGGTTCAATGCCAATTGAAGTTTTCGGGGCACACAATCTAAGCAATTTAGCCGGTGCCAAATGGATTTGCCAATGCATGGGAGTAGACGAAGCCGAATTTTACGAAGCAATCGCTAGTTTCAAAGGTGCTTCTAAACGATTAGAAAAAATTGCCGAAAGTGCAAATAAAGTTGCTTATAAAGATTTTGCACATTCGCCAAGTAAAGTTTCGGCCACTACAAAAGCGGTGAAAGCACAATATCCTGATAGAAAATTAATTGCTTGTTTAGA
>NZ_CALBSN010000134.1 GCF_937967675.1 uncultured Flavobacterium sp.
TCGTTGTGAATGATTAGAGTATTTGCGGTACCAAGGTCGATTGCGATATCCTCGGTCATGAAATCAAAAAATCCCATAGGTTTGAGAAGGGTTTAGTGTTTTTTGTATAATTGTATTCAACTCGCAAAATTATAAAAATAATCTGGAATAAATGCAAATAAAAAGCGCATTAAAATATTTTTTTTAATGCGCTTGTGAAATATGATTTTTAAGTTAAACTTTAGTGTTTAAAATGACGGATTCCTGTGAAAACCATTGCCATGCTATTATCATTGCAATAATTGATACTTAATTCATCTTTAATCGAACCTCCTGGTTGAATCACTGCTGTAATTCCAGCTTTGTTTGCGATTTCTACACAGTCTGGGAAAGGGAAGAAAGCGTCACTTGCCATAACCGCTCCAGTTAAATCGAATTCAAAGGAAGTTGCTTTTTCAATGGCATGACGTAAAGCATCTACTCTTGAAGTTTGTCCAGTTCCAGAAGCACACAATTGTTTATTTTTTGCAAATACAATCGTGTTCGATTTGGTGTGTTTACAAATTTTTGAAGCAAACAATAAATCTTCGATTTCTTCTTCTGTTGGAATTGCTGTTGTAACCGTTTTTAAATGGTCTTTTGAATCGGTAACGTTGTCTTTATCTTGCACTAAAATACCGTTTAAACAAGTTCTTACAGTGGTTTGAGGTAATTCAACGTCGTTTAAAATTAAGATAATTCTGTTTTTCTTTTCTTCTAAAATATCAATTGCTTCTTGGTCATATGCAGGAGCAATTACTACTTCGCAGAATAATTGGTTGATTTCGTTTGCGGTTGCAACATCAATTTTTCCATTCGCAATTAATACTCCACCGAAAGCTGAAGTTGGGTCACCTGCTAAAGCATCTAAATATGCTTCTTTCATGGTATTTCTGGTTGCTAAACCGCAAGCGTTATTGTGTTTTAAAATCGCAAAAGTTGGATTGTCGTTTTTGAATTCGTTCATTAAATTTACTGCTGCATCAACGTCTAATAAATTGTTGTAAGACAATTCTTTTCCGTGAACTTTGGTAAACATTTTATCGAAATCGCCATAGAAAAATCCTTTTTGGTGAGGATTTTCACCATAACGTAATACATTTCCGTTTTGTTCGCTGATTTTTAAAACCGGTTCTTCAAACGTTTGGTTGAAGTAGTTAAAAATAGCCGAATCATAATGTGAAGAAACATTAAAAGCTCTTGAAGCTAATAATTTTCTGTTTTCTAAAGTGGTAGCACCATTGTTTTCAGTGTAGAAATTCAAAAATGGTGCATATTGCTCAACAGAAGGTACAATTACCGTGTCTTTGAAGTTTTTAGCAGCCGCTCTAATTAACGAAATACCACCGATGTCGATTTTCTCGATAATATCTTGTTCGCTAGCACCTGAAGCAACAGTTTTTTCAAACGGATACAAATCCACAATCACTAAATCGATTTGCGGAATGTTGAATTCTTTCATTTGTTCCACATCACCAGCATGGTCTTGACGGTTTAAAATTCCACCGAAGATTTTTGGATGCAAGGTTTTTACTCTTCCACCTAAAATTTCAGGGAAAGCTGTAATATCTTCTACTGCTACTACTGGAATACCTAAATCTTTAATAAAAGTTTCAGTTCCGCCGGTAGAATAAATGGTTACATTGTTTTGGTGAAGGGCTTTAACAATAGGTTCTAAACCGTTTTTGTCAAATACAGAAATCAATGCCGAAGCAATTTTTTTTGTTGTGTTCATGGTGTTGTGTTGTTGTATCTGAATCAGTCTCAGATAAATGTTGTTGTTTTATTCCGCTACGCTCCATACAGTTCGGCTCGCCTCGGGTTCGTGGTGCAAAAGTAGTTATACTTCTTAAAATAGTCAAACTTTATTGTTTTATATTTTTTAAAATTAGATTATTGATTTTATCAAAAATCCTAAAGAAGTAATTGCTAAAAAAAATATTATAATCCAATTTTGAATTACATTAACCTTTGTACCAAATTTAAAAAATATTGGATTTTCATCACGACCTGATAACCACCATTTATGAATTCGGTAGTACAGAAATGAAGCTAGTCCAAATAAAAGACTCAAAATTAGATTTTCATTTAGCATTGTTTTTTTTTCAAATATAAATAAATTCCCTCCAACTGTAACATTTTCACTCGATGTTCTACTTATTAATAATAGCTCAGTATTATGCTTTTATATTTACGATTACTTTCAGAAAGTTTCAGTTTTGCCATTAACGCGTTGCGTAATAATAAATTGCGTACGCTTTTGTCGTTGTTAGGCGTTACCATTGGTATTTTTTCCATTATTGC
>NZ_CALBSN010000135.1 GCF_937967675.1 uncultured Flavobacterium sp.
CGCAGATGGTACTGCAGTTATGTGGGAGAGTATGTCGCCGCCTTTCTTTTGAAAACCCTTCATCTAACGATGAGGGGTTTTTTGTTTTGTGTAATTTTTTTAAAAAAAATAATTTAAGATATCGAACAGAGAAGTTAATCTCGAAACTTCGGGACGACTGCGCAGATGGTACTGCAGTTATGTGGGAGAGTATGTCGTAGCCTTTGTTTTGAAAAGCCTGTCTAGTTATAAACAGTTTTTTGTTACCTATAACCGTCAATACGAAACTGAAAAACCACCTCATAAGGGTGGTTTAGTTGTTTGTATGCTTCATGAAAGACTAAACTTAGCGTTTGCTAACGAATGTACTTGGCTAGTTCGGCTAAAGCCTTTTAGCTTTTTTGAAATCTTTATGCGGTTTTGTTACCAGTATATCGTCCCTACGGGACTGGAAAGTGGTTTTCTACTTCATGAACCACTAAGGAGAGCGACTCGCTTGTGAATCTGCGAGCATTATCAAGGCTTTTGAATATTTTAAAGAGTGTTTTTTACCAATATATCGCGACTAATGTACTGGGAAAAGCATAATTTTTCTAATGAAAACCAATTCTGCGTTAGGAATTACTTCGTCAGTTGCAAGCTCGGGTGGAGCAATTGTTTGAGCTCTTAATTGGTTGCCTTCGAGAACCTCAGGCAACCAATTAAAGCGAGTGTGGATAACCCGACTCGCTAAAGCGGAGTAACGCCCTAAAACTCTAATATGGTATTGTAATATTTCTGATGTTTTTTGAATTCGCGAACGCCTTCTTTAAAAGTTAGGTATTTCACACCTTTTTTATGGTTGTTTTTACTGATTAGGTACATGTAATGGAAATGACGTGTGAGTTCTTTCCAACCGAATAGAAGGGAGTGTTTTGGGTCGTACATGTGCGTGGGTTCGCTGATGGCACCGTTGATTTCTATGATTTGGAAGTTTTTTCCTTGTGCTAAATCTTCATAGGAATGGTACATAATGTCCATTCTTCCGAAATGAAAACCATTGATTTGACTACAAATAATGCTGAAACTTTCTATCATTTCAGGAGTGATTTCGTGACTTGCATCTACGAATTTGGTTCCGCGACAATGATTTCCGTAAGGAACTAAATTAATGGTTTCTCCTTCGCTTAAAATAGTGTTTAATTTGTCTTTGTATTCTTCTTCAAGTACTTCTAATTGTAATAGATAGCGTTTGTCTTGATGTAATAATTCGCGAATCGTGTTTTTCCCGTTTCCTGTTAAAATCATGAATTCTTTTGCTACTATTCCAGTAATTTTACCGGGTTGGTTAGGCAATTTTATATAGAAAAGTCCGATTTCATTCTCATAAGGAATCAAACTTTGAATTAAAACATTGAAATTCGCTTTAGAAAAATAGGCTGCTAATTCTTCCGCATTGTGAATTTTTTTAACGGCTGTTCCTCTTAAACCGATATCAGGTTTTGCAATTAGTGGGAATTCTATAGCCGCTTCTTTTATTTTCTCTTGAATAGCTTCTAATGTTTCAGTAGGCTCAATCAAAAGGGTTTTGGGATAATATTCAGATGGAATTAAATCGTAAATTTCTTTTTTTGATTCCATGAAAAAGCCTCCATTTTTTATAGTAGGATTTGAGGCATTGAAATAAAAAAACGAACGTGTTCTTGCTGCATAAAACAAATATTGAAAGTACACAGGAACATAAACCACTTGATACGGCCAATATTCCCAATGAATTAGTTTATGTAGAAAGAGATTCAGTTTTGTCATTTTTATTCGAATAAATCTAAATAGCGCATTTCAATATTGTTCTGAGTTACTTGGCATTGTGTGATGCTAATGGTTTTTAATACATTATTACGATTAATCTGTAATCCAAAATCTTTATTTTCAGATTCAGTAAATTGATGAAAATGTAAGATTTCTTCGCCTGTTGGATTACTTTTATTTTGCATAAAATTGTGAAACCAAGTTTTTCTTTGTTCCCGAATTTCTTTAAAATATAGCGTAGAAGAAGACCAAATGTGAAATTGTTTTTCATCAATAACTTCTTCGGTTTTTTCTACTTCATTCCATTGTAATTGAACTAGTTTATTGTTTTCGAACAAGATAATAGTGAAAGGTTCGATATCAGTTAAATCTACTGATTCCCAGTATTGCAGCGAATTTTCTACACTTATTAATTCTAAAACTACTAAGCCTCTACTTTTTCGATAATTGGGTTTTGGAAGGTGTTTTTCTTGCGCTCCATTGAGTAGAACGACAATTTTAGTTTCGCTATGTGCTATCCAAGTGCCACCTGCTTTTGGGTCTTTTGGGAAGGTGATTTTTTTTCCTTCAATATGATATTCAGTTGGAGGAAGTGCTCTTTCACGTGTAATTTTTTCATCACGATTAGAAGTGATGATACAGCCTTCTTTCGTTGGAATATACGTTACTGTGCACATTGTTTTCGGTATTCTAGAGTTGATGGCGCAATTCCGAAAGAATCTGCAATTTTAATGTGCGGTAAGCGAAACAATGCTACTTTTATCAAGGCTTGATGGTGAATGCTGTGTTCCAAATTGTAAAGCAATTCTCGGAAATAGTTGGTTTCAAGCATTTCTGTATCGCTGAAACAATTGTGTGCTAAAGAAAGTGACTTGTTCGGTTTATCTAGTTCAGAACGATATTTTTCAAGGATTTTAATCGCTACTTTGGTATCGGATTGAAGGATAATGTCGCGTTTTCTTTTATCGTAATTGATGCTACCACTTTCGTAATGGTTTAACAATGCACCCAAAAGTTCAATGATGTGTCGCATATGTTCACCAATGGTAGCATTGCTTAATTCTAGGAACGGCAATGTCAGTTCTTCATTTGTTAATTGCTGAAGAAGATCAATATTTTCAGATAAGTTTTGCTTTACAATTTGGACCAACATATTCTTACTTGGTTTCTGGAACAAATTTTATAGAAACCGAATTCATACAATAACGTTGACCAGTAGTTTCTTTTGGTCCATCATCAAAAATATGTCCTAAATGACCATCACATTTGGCACATAAAACTTCAGTACGAATCATTCCATAGCTCAAATCTTGTTTGTAAACCACAGAGCCTTTTATCGATTTATCAAATGAAGGCCATCCACAGTGCGAATCAAATTTAGTATCAGAAGTAAATAATTCGTTTCCACAACCTGCACAAACGTATTTTCCTTTTTCAAAATGATCCCAATATTCTCCTGTAAAAGCTCTTTCCGTACCTTTGTTTCTTAGTACTTCATACTGTTCTGGAGTAAGCTGTGCTTTCCACTCGGCTTCGGTTTTTTTAGAATTTGAATTCATAGTTTTAGGTTCTTTGGTTTGGGATTGACACGATTGTAAAGTTACAATTGCGATTAATAAAAATAACGATTTCATAGCTAACATTTTTTCAAATTTAAGGGTTAGAATTCAAATAAAGTGTTAACAATGTTACAAAGTATTTGAATTACGTATTGATTTCTAAATCTTTAATATAATCTTCGTTTTCATAGAAAAAGCGTTCAAAAGCATCCATTTTTTCGGCAAAGAAGTCAAAAATTTCAAGCCACGTATTTTTGTTGTTGATACTAATTCCTGTTTTTTCTACCCAAACTCGGCTGATTACTTTTCCTGTTTCTAAATAAAAATTGCGTTCAAAAATAACATCGTCTAAATAGTCTTCTAAAAGAATGGTTTTTAACGATTCTACTTTCTCATAATATATTTTACGTTTTTCTTCGTCTTTTGGTTCTATATCGAGTAAAACTTGTGCTTTTTTATTGTCAACATAAAATTTGAAGGTTACATCTTTGATTTTGGTATTGTATAACAACCATTTGCGGGGATATTCTTCGGCAAAGGCTATCCAAAAATCTTTTTTTATTTGTAGTGCTTCTTCTTTACTGAACATATTATTGAATTAGAAATTTATTTTGTTTGAAAAAAAATAGCTACCTTTAAGGTTGCTAAATTGAGATGGTATGCTTTTTAATGATTTTATAAAACACCTTCCAAAGATAGAAAAAGAAACTCTTCTTTCTACGGATGCACATGCAAAAATGGCACCGTTAGAGCGTATTTCTTATTTAAAGGAGGAAAATTATATGGATAATAATCCTAGAAAGGCGGCGGTTTTAATGTTGTTTTATCCTAAAAATAAAGTAACGCATTTGGCTTTAATTGTTCGGAATTCCTATCCAGGAGTTCATTCTTCTCAAATAGGTTTTCCAGGAGGAAAAGTAGAAGAGTTCGATGCTGATTTAGAGGAAACAGCGCTTAGAGAAACACATGAAGAAGTTGGGATTCATCCAGAAAAAATTCAAATCATTAAGCCTTTTAGCGAAATTTATATTCCACCAAGTAATTTTTTGGTAGCGCCATTTATGGGAATTTCGCATGAAGAATTAACTTTTATTCCTGATTTGGATGAAGTTAAGCGGGTTTTAGAATTTTCAATTGCCGATTTTTTAGACGAAAAAAGTATTACAAAAGTCAAAATGTCAACGTCTTACGCAACGGATATTGAGGTGCCTGCTTTTATGGTGGACAAATATGTTGTTTGGGGAGCTACTGCTATGATGATGAGCGAGTTAAAGGAAACTATAAAATGTGCTTTGAGTAAATGTAATTTTTAGCGATTTCAAATTATTACCTTATAATGTGATTTTAAGCTGTTTTTCTTTCTAAAGTCACCTATTTTATTACTTTTGCGTTCTTGTTTTGTAAAAAAAATAAAAAATTATGGGATTATTTAAGAGAAATCCTTTCGGACATATATTGTTTTTAAAAACTTGGTTAATTCGTATTGCGGGTTTTTTAA
The DNA here is from genome assembly GCF_937967675.1 of uncultured Flavobacterium sp. Classification (GTDB taxonomy): domain Bacteria; phylum Bacteroidota; class Bacteroidia; order Flavobacteriales; family Flavobacteriaceae; genus Flavobacterium. The sequence goes on from NZ_CALBSN010000135.1 coordinate 4,825, forward strand.
CACACCGTCGTTATCGTAATTTTAACCAATTACAAATCGAAGGTTCAGAAATTATCAGAAGTTTACCTGACAAAAATGTATTGTTTATTTCTAATCATCAGACATATTTTGCTGATGTAGTAGCGATGTTTCATGTTTTTAATGCAGCATTAAAAGGAAGAGAGAATAATATTAAGAACGTAATGTATTTGTGGAATCCGAAACTTAATATGTATTATGTTGCCGCTAAAGAAACCATGCAAGAGGGGTTACTGCCTAGAATCTTAGCTTATGCTGGCGCTATTACTGTTGAGAGAACTTGGAGAGCAAAAGGGCAAGATGTTACGGAGAAGAAAGAAGTAAATCCAAATGATACAGAGAACATTAAAATTGCTTTGGAGGATGGTTGGGTAATAACTTTTCCTCAAGGAACTACACGTTCTTTTAAACCAGTAAGAAAAGGAACGGCTCACATTATTTTACAGCATAAACCCATAGTTGTACCTATTGTTATTGATGGATTTAGGCGTTCTTTTGATAGAAAAGGATTGATGATTAAGAAAAAAGGAATCTTACAATCGATGGTAATTAAAGAACCTTTAAAAATCGATTATGAAACAGCAACGGTTGACGAAGTAGTTGAAATGATCGAATTTGCAATAGAACAACACCCTTCTTTATTAAAAGTGATACCGGCAGAAGTGCTTGAAGAAAAACGAAAAGAAGACGAACAAAGAAGATGGAGTTATTAAAAAAAGTTCTGATATTCAGAACTTTTTTAATATGTTAAATTAATGAATCACCGCTTCAACTCTATAACCATTGCGTCTTAAAAGTTTAATGATGCCTTCATTACCGGCTAAATGCCCTGCTCCAACAGCAATAAAAGTTGGTTTTTCGTTGATAATTTTTATTATTGTTGGAATCCATTTATTGTTTCTGTCATAGATTAAAATTTTCTTATTTTCAGAAGTTATTTTATTTTCAGATTCATCCATAATTTGTTGCATTGCATCAATATCTTTATTCTTGTAGATAGCAATCATTTTTTTTATTTCTTCTTTATCTTTTTTCAAATCACTCTTCACCATTTTAACTAACTCTTCGGCTTGAATTTCATATGGGATTTGATCAAAAATTTCCATTTGTTCTTTAATGGTTTCTAAACCAAAAACTTCTTTATTATTATTGTTTTTGTTTATAATAATTAATTCTCTTTCAATATTTTGAATTGAACATTCTAATATTGATGGATATAGCATAGTAGCAATCATAAATGGTTTGTAACTATCAAAAAATTTTAAAGACATCTTCATTTTTTTATTTAAAAATTCATCCACCAAATTAAAATCTTCTGAATTTAGTAATTTTGATATTTTATTTTCATTTTTCATGGTAATGTATTTCATCATTTCCATTTCTATAGGTTTATTCATATCTATTTCTAAAAAAAGCTGTTCAGTAGTTTTAAGCGCTTTTATTGTGCTATCATCTAATGAGGCATCACATGATACATGTATTGTTCCAAATAAATAAGAATCGTACTTTAATCCATTACCCGAAATTTTCCATAGCAAACTTTTTTCTAATTCTTGAGAAAAGGATAATCCTGTAATTAATGTTAAAAGGGAAATAAAGAAATGTTTCATTAATAGTCTATTTTTTTAAGTTCGTCAAAGTTTTTTTGAAGTCTTTTTAGTAAAATTCCATAAAGTAATCTATAGAATAACCAAATAAGTCCAATAAAAATAGCAATTATTGCAGCATAAACAACTAACATTATAAAGTAAAAGGTATTGGCATCAATGTTTTGCGACATTTTATCTATTATTTTACGAATGTTTGGATCATACATGAATTGGAAAATAAAAACTAAAATAAATGAAAAAGCAGTCATGGCTAAATTGTACCAAACATAATATTTAACTGTCTTTCTTGTTTTTATAATACTTTGCATTAATTGTTTGATTGTATCTGTTGTATTAATGCTTCTGTAATTTTTGAAGAATAGATAAATAAAATATAAAATAACCCCATAATTAACAGCTGAAATTACAGGCATTGCGGTTTCTAAGTGGTATAATTTTAATGTTTTGAAATATTCTTCATCAGCTGTAAAAAAAGAAATACTAGCCCACAAAACAAGTTCTAGAACACTAATAATAACAATCCACTTTACAATAGAAGAAGAACGTTTATGCAGCATACCATAAATTTCATTTTCACCTATTTGTTGGAACGAACTTTCTCGTTTTTTCCAGTCTTTTTTTAATAATTCTAATTCATCCATAGCTACGGATTTAATATTTTTTTTAATTTCCCTTTTACACGATTCATTTTTACTCGTGCATTTACCTCACTTATCCCCAAGGTTTCTGAAATTTCGGTGTAATCTTTATCTTCTAAATACAACAAAACTAAGGCTTTTTCAATGTCATTTAATTCGCTAATAGCGCTGTATAAAAGCTTTAATTTTTCTTCTTCTTCAAAATTGTAATCGTCTTGTGTTACTTTATGAAAAGTATTGTCAAACTCAATGGTATCAATGGTTCTTTTCTTTTTTCGATATAAAGTAATGGCAGTATTCAATCCAACGCGATACGCCCAAGTAGTAAATTTAGAATCGCCTCTAAAGTTGGGAAAGGCTTTCCAAAGTTGTATCGTAATTTCCTGAAACAAATCGTTATGCGCATCCTCATCAGTAGTATACAATCGACAAATTTTGTGGATTATATTCTGATTCTCTTTGAGTTGCTTAACAAAAAGTGCTTCCGATTCCGATTTCATATACAATAAGTAGTCATTTGAAAGAATATGTTACAAGTTTAGTAAAAATCAAATACAAGTTCAAGAACAAATTCAAATTTAATCACAAGGGCAAACTCAAAATTTAATTTTTTAAGATAAATTTAGATTGAAAATATAAAATTTAGTTAAATGTGAATTGACTTTAGTTGGCCCGATTGAACTTGAACTTGAAATTTATTACCTTTGACTAATTAGATTATAAACGATGAACATACCTCGTAGTAGCTTTCCTAGAATTGTCATCATTGGTGGTGGTTTTGCAGGAATTTCTTTAGCGAAAAGACTTCGCAATAAAAAAGTTCAAGTTGTTTTATTAGACAAACATAATTACCATAATTTCCAACCTTTAATGTATCAAGTGGCAACGGGCGGTTTAGAACCCGATTCGATTGCTTATCCGATAAGGAAAATCGTTCAAGAGTATAAAGATTTTTATTTCCGATTGGCCGAAGTTCGTGATATTGACCCCGAAAACAATATCATTTATGCCGATATTGGTGATATCAAATACGATTATTTAGTCATTGCAACGGGTTCGAAAACCAATTATTTTGGAAATAAAGAAATCGAGCGCAATAGTATGGCGATGAAAACCATTCCACAATCGTTGAATATTCGTAGTTTAATTTTAGAGAATTTCGAACAAGCTTTGCTTACGAATGATATTGATGAACGTCATAGTTTGATGAATTTTGTTTTGGTAGGCGGTGGACCAACAGGAGTAGAACTAGCGGGTGCTTTGGCCGAAATGAAAAAAGCCATTTTGCCAAAAGATTATCCCGATTTAGATGTTCGAAAAATGGAAATCAATCTAATTCAAGGAAGTAATCGCGTTTTAGATTCGATGAGTGAAAATGCTTCGGAGAAAGCTGAAAAGTTTCTGTTAGATTTAGGTGTAAGTGTTTGGAAAAACGTTCGTGTAACAGGTTACGATGGAAAAACCGTTACCACTAGTTCTGATTTATCTTTTGATTCCGCAACGGTGATTTGGACTGCTGGAGTTCAAGGAGCTTTGCCTCATGGTTTAAAAGCCGATAGTTTTATCAAAAATGTAAACCGTATCAAGGTTAATCAATTCAATCAAGTTGAAGGTTATGATAATCTCTTTGCAATTGGAGATATTGCCGTAATGGCTTCAGAACAATATCCTCAAGGACATCCGATGATGGCACAACCTGCGATGCAACAAGGACGATTATTAGCCAATAATTTAATTAAAATCATCAATAAAAAAGAACCTAAACCATTCGAATACAAAGACAAAGGTTCGATGGCAACCATTGGAAGAAACAAAGCAGTTGTCGATTTACCAAAATTCAAATTTAGTGGCGTTTTCGCATGGTTTGTTTGGATGTTTGTGCATTTATTTTCGTTAATCGGATTCAAAAATAAAGCGGTAGTATTCTTAAATTGGGTGTACAATTACATCCGTTTTGATAGAGAAGCAAGGTTAATTATGCGTCCATATAAAAATAGAAATCAAGTAAGTTTTACAAGTGATGAATTGTAAGTGTTCAGTCGCAGTCGCAGTTTTCAGTTAGAGAAGTCGCTTAACATGAAATTATAGAATTTTCACATTAAATTACTGTGACTCATCACTGCGACTGTCGACTTCTCCATACCCAATCGCTAATCCTACAAATTTATTATACCCTTCCATGCCGTCTTTTTGTTGGTTGGCTTTAAGGAAATTATCGTAGAAATATTCAAAAAAAGTATTGATTGGCGTTTGGTATTTCTTCCAAAAGATTTCGTTTTCCTCAAAGTTTTTCAAAACGCCTTTGTTGATTTTTTTGATATAAACTTCTGAATTTCCTTCTTGCATCATCTCTAAATTATGCAACGCATAGCGCAATGCAAAACTGTAGGCGGAATATTGGAAATACAAATCCTCATTTTTGGCAGCCGTTACAAATCCAATGAAATTACATTCGCTTTCGCTTCCAATTCCAGTTTGATGCGCCATTTCGTGGCAAGTGGTTAGTGGTGAAGTGTATTTCGGTTTTAAATAATTGACTTGTGCTTCATTGGTAAACGGATTCAAATAACCGCCAAATCCCATATAACTCAAAGGATAACTAAACAACGACGATTTAATGCTTTTTACTTCGTAACGAAATTCTTGTAAATCGGTTGGGATATTTTCATAACCTTTCAAGGCCAAATTATAAATTTCATCATGCGAATACGGAATCACAACGGCAACCGAATCATTTTTAGTGATTTTAAGTTGTAAAGCATTGGTTTTTACCAACATCTTTTCAATGAAAATTTCCAATTGTTCTTTCGAATATTCTTTTTCAATATGTAGTTTTTCATGCAGCGGAATTCGGTAATAGTTCATTCCCCAAAGCAAATGAAAGAACAAGTAAAACACCGAAACCCAACTCAATATTGCTAATAGGTTATCTTTCCATTCTTTAAAAAAGCCAATTCGGTGTTTCCAAATCCAACGGAATAAAAGTAAAATTAGAATGAAATAAGTAACATCGCCAAACGAAAACGGCAACCAACCGAAAACTTTTCTCGATACAAAAGCCAATTTCGGATAAAAACCTTTGCTGTATACATTTTCTACAAAATCAGGAAACAAACCTATCGTTTTCACTACGATGATTTGGATAAGTAAGAATAAAGGAAGGATAAATTTTCTTTTCACAGCGCTTTTTAAAACGTAAATATAATCACAAATCAATTTGTAAAGCAATTAAACTTTGTAACTTTGTTATCTTAAAATTTGAAACATTAAAACTCAAATAAAACAATGAGCCAAGAAATAAGAAATTTAGAGCCAAAAGCACTTTGGAACAAATTTGCCGATTTGAATGCCGTTCCGCGTCCGTCTAAGAAAGAAGAACGTGTGATTGCGTTCATGATGGAATTCGGACAAAAATTAGGATTGCCAACTGTGAAAGATCATGTGGGGAATGTGATTATCAAAAAACCAGCAACTCCAGGCATGGAAAACCGCAAAACTATCGTAATGCAATCGCATTTGGATATGGTACACCAAAAAAATAACGATACAAATTTCGACTTTGATACACAAGGAATTGAAATGTATGTCGATGGCGATTGGGTGCGTGCTAAAGGAACTACGCTTGGTGCTGATAACGGTTTAGGAGTGGCAACCATCATGGCGATTTTAGAAAGTACTGATATTCCACATCCAGCAATCGAAGCGTTGTTTACCATTGACGAAGAAACGGGAATGACAGGAGCAATGGGCTTACAAGGCGGCATGCTTGACGGAGAAATTTTATTGAATTTAGATACTGAAGAAGATGATGAAATCGATATCGGATGTGCGGGTGGAGTAGATGTAACCGCTACTAGAACTTACAACGAAGAAGAAACACCAGAAGGTTCGGTTGGTTATACCATTACAGTGAAAGGCTTACAAGGCGGTCACTCGGGAATGGATATTCACAAAGGATTAGGAAATGCAAACAAAATCATGAACCGTTTGTTATTTGACGGATTTGAGAATTTTGGTCTTCAAATTTCTGAAATTTCTGGTGGAAGTTTGCGTAATGCGATTCCAAGAGAAAGTGTGGCAAAAGTAATTATCGCAGCGATTTATGACGAAGCTTTTGTTTTTGATATGCAAGAAATCATCAACGAAATCAAAGCCGAGTTCAAAACAATGGAACCTAATTTAACGATTGAAATTGTTAAAAGCGAGACAACTCCAGCAAAAGTGATGGATTTAGGCGTGCAAGAAGGTTTGTTACGAGCGATTTATGCCGCTCACAACGGCGTTTACAGAATGTCGACTGATATGGCTGATTTAGTGGAAACATCTAATAATATTGCAAGAGTAATTGTAAAAGATGGCGAAATTTCGATTCAGAATTTAACGCGTTCGTCTGTGGAGAGTTCTAAATTTGATTTGGCCAATGCTTTACGTTCGGCTTACGAATTGTTTGGTTGTGAAGTAGAGTTTTCAGGAAGTTACCCAGGTTGGACACCAAACGTAAAATCAGAAATTTTAGATGTATTAACGTCTATTTACGAAAAACAAAACGGTTCTAAACCAAATGTTGTGGCTTGTCACGCTGGATTAGAATGTGGTATTTTAGGAACGAATTATCCAAACATGGACATGATTTCTTTTGGACCAACCATTCACGGAGCACACAGCCCAGATGAAAGAGCGAGTATTTCTTCTGCTCAAAAATATTGGAAGTTTGTTTTGGAAATTTTACAAAATATTCCGGTTAAGAAATAAGAAGATAGAATAAAGAGGAAATCCCGATGAAAATCGGGATTTTTTTGTGCTGGCGCGAGCATCTTGCTTGTGACCATTATTTTATTTGCCTTAATTTGTGTTCAAGAGCGTGACGCTCACGCTAGCGAGGAAAATTTGTAATTTTATTCTTATTTTTTAAAAAATACCAAAAACCTTAATAAAACTCAATATAAGTTATTAACAAAAAAAGTCTACTCTTATACTTATTGTATTATTCCGTACAATAATCATTATAAAAGATAATGGCATCTTCAAGTTCAGCAAAAGTATATTTATAGTTTTTGAGATCATCTACTAATGTTGTACAATCTGAAAGATAATTAGAAACATTTTTTGCCCAACTCTTAATAATTGAACAATCAATACATGTTGCAATTTCTTCATTATCTCTTTTTAAATAATTGTTTTGTACATTGGTTTTAGGAGTATTTGTATTTGGAAAGTTGTTTTTATTTACATTATAATTTTCAAAATATAATCTATAGGTCATGGTTTCTGGACTTCGATAAAGTTTTACTTCGCCATCAACTAAAATTTCTAATAATTTAGGATATTCATACTTACTTGTTTTTACATATTCAAATGTTTTAGTCATTTCAAAACCAATGAAGGTAATTTTAGAAATGTCTTCGAAATCCCAAAAATCACCTTTTTCTTCTTTTGTTAATCTAAATTTTATTTTTTCTTTAGGATCTAAAATGTTTACAATTTTAAGCATTCCAAATCCTTCTAAAGCAGTTCCATCTTTAAAATAGATAATGCATTCTTGGTCTTGAGAAAACGCTGAAAAGTTGTTTAAAAGTAGAAATAGAAATAAATTGAAGGTAAATAGTTTCATTATAGCATTTGATTTTTCTTACAACAAAGATATCATATAAATTCAATATTGAAATTTTCATTTTAAACAAAAAAGGCTCACTTTCGTGAACCTTTTCTTTTATTAACTCAAAATAATTAAAACTAAGATGGGGAAAATAATTCCGGCTACGGCTAGTTTCCAGCCTCGGCGTTTAAAGGTGTTTTTGCCGTGGGTTACCATTAAAGTTCCCGTGATGGCAATAAGTATTAATGAGATTCCAAAAATATCAGAGTAGTAAATCCACCAGTTAGAAGTAGTTTTATGCAACTTCATTGTTTGGCTGATAATTGGTGTTTTGTTGAAAGCAACAATTTCGCCTTTACCTGTTTTCATATCGATTTCTACATCGTGCTTTTCAAACGAAATTTTAAACGTGCCTTTCTTTACGTTATGGCGACGCATTTTATCATCGATGCCCAATTGTTTTCCTAAGTTTTCAGCAAATTCCTCTGTAATTTGGCTTTCTTCTGGCAATTGTACTTTGATGTTTTTGGTTTCGATGGTATATTTTTCAGGATGCCAATGTTCTCTATGGTTCATTAAAATTCCTGAAAAGGCAAACGAAATAATCAATCCTACGTAGAAGTAACCAAAATCGCGGTGAATGTCTCTAATTAATTTTTGTTTCATGTTTTTATTTGATTGAATTCTTAAAATTTATAACGTAACGAAGTTAAAATTTGTCTTGGAGCAATTGGATTTACACTGTAATTTTCGTGTAAGGTATAATTTAACTCGTTGGTAATATTGGATAATTTGCAAAGTAAAGTAAAATCTTTCCAAGTGTAGCCTAAAGAAACATCAATTGTGGTATATCCATCTACAGGAATTTCTCTATCCCAAACATTATTTGGATAAGCCGGATTTACTTGATTGTTCCATCCGCCTAATCGGTTACCAATGTAGTTTCCAATAGCACCAATCGATACATTTTTGAACATTCCGGTTGGAACCGTATAGAAGAAACTTAAGTTTGCTGTATGTTGCGGTGTTCTTACCAAACGATCACCTTCGATAAAACTTCCAGTAGCACCAGTGGTTTTAGTGTAGCGCATATCGTTGTAGCTGTAACCTGCCATAATATTAAAATCATCAATTGGTTTGTAGGTAATATCCAATTCGATTCCTTTACTGGTTGTTTCACCGCTTAACGCTTTTACATTGGTGTTTGTGTTGAGGTTTCCATTTGCGTCAAATTCAGCTGTTTGTGCTAAATTACTGTTCACAATTTGGTACAAAGTAACATTTGTTGTTAATTTTCCTTTCCAAAATTCATTTTTAATTCCCGCTTCAATTTGGTCAATAATAGAAGGTTCAATAGCGTTGTTGTAAATGTCTACACCTGTATTTGGAGTAAAAGAATTAGAGTAACTCGAAAATATAGTAGTATATTTAGTAGGTTGGTAAATCAATCCTACTTTTGGAGAAAAAGCTCTGTCATTTCGGATTGTTTCTTCTGTAACTGTATTTGCAGCTATATTATGAGTTTCAGGTTTCGCTTCTTGATATGAATAACGAACGCCTAATAACGCTTTGAATTTTTCAGAAAACGAAATTAAATCTTGTGCATAAACTCCAAAACGTGTAGTTTCTGTTTTTACGATTCTGGTAACTTCTGAAGGTAAAACAGGACCATCTAAAGAAGCATTATATACGTTAGGGTCAAATATATTTACTGAGTCATAGGTTGTAACGGTTGCGCCTGTAATTGGATCGTAAAATCGGAATGTATAAGTGTCGGCATTTGAAATTTCGGTATCAATTCCTGTGAATAATTGGTGTTTGATTTTTCCTGTTTTAAAGTTGCCTTGTAAACTAATTTGGTTAGCCAAAATTTGTTCTACTGCTTTATTTCTTCCATACGGACGATTCCAATCACCATTTGCTGCTGGTTGAATACGTTCTGTTCCAATAGATTCTCTGTTGTAATCTTGGAAAGAAGAATTAAAGTTCAGTTTCCAATTTTTATTGAATTCATGATTCACTAAAACCGAAGCAGTTGTTTGTTTTGTGTTTCCATTCGACCATTTGGCACCTAAATAAGCGTTTCTTGGTATATCGGCAATTTCTTTTCCGATAGAACCAGTTCCAAAATCAGGCGTCCAATCGTCGCTTAAATAATCGGCTTGTAATGTTATTTCTGTTTTGTCACTTACTTTGAAAAGTAGTGAAGGGTTAACGTAGTAGCGATTCTTAGTTACATAATCTCTAAAACTCTCTGAATTCTCGTACGAGCCATTAAAACGATACGCAATAGATTTACTAAGTACGCCATAAACATCAGCCGAAGGTTTGTAGAAATTGTAACTTCCAGCTTGCATGCTGATTTCGCCACCAGTTTTAAAGTTTGGTGTTTTGGTTACCATGTTCATAATTCCTCCAGGCGCTACATTTCCATATAATAAAGCAGCGCTCCCTTTTAAAATTTCTACTTTTTCTAATGATGAAACTTCTGGAATGGAACCGCCATTAAAACGGAATCCATTTTTAAACATATTGTTTGCCGACATGTCATAGCCTCTAGACCAAAACGATTCTTGTGCGCCACCACGAGCCGAACCCACATAAACACCGTTAGCGTTTTTAACAACATCACTCAAACGAATGGATTGTTGTTGTTGGATGATTTCTTTTCCAATAACTTGGATGGCTTGAGGTAAATCTTTTTCTTTGATTCCAGCTCTGTTTACGGAAGATTTAGAGGGATTGTTTTTAGCTTCTATAATGACTTCTTTTAATTTTTTCACAGTATCATTTTCCGTAAAAAAATTGTCGCTAATGTCATTATTATGTTCTTGTGCCATTGCCTGTAGGGAAGACAATATGACTATGGTTTTAAAAATGGTTTTATACATCTTATTTAGATTTAATTAAAATAACGATGCAAATGTATAAAGTCAAAATGAATTCACAAAGTTTATTTAGATTTATTTTAAATAAAAATTTTAAGGATTTGATTTTCAGGAATACAACTTTTAAAGACGGAAATTTTTAAACTTTCAACTAAAAGTGTAACTTTGCACTCCAAAATAAATAACAGCTATGTTAGATAGATTACAATATGTAAAACAACGTTTTGACGAAGTATCAGATTTGATTATTCAGCCTGATGTTATTGCCGATCAAAAGCGTTATGTACAATTAAATAAAGAATATAAAGACCTTAAAGCTTTAGTAGATAAACGTGAAGAGTACATTAATCTTGACGGAAATATTAAAGAAGCCAACGAAATTATTGCAGATGGTTCCGATGCCGAAATGGTAGAAATGGCTAAAATGCAATTGGATGAAGCTAAAGAGCGTTTGCCTCAATTAGAAGAGGAAATCAAATTCATGTTGATTCCTAAAGACCCTGAAGATGCGAAAAACGTTATGGTAGAAATTCGAGCAGGTACGGGTGGAGATGAAGCTTCTATCTTTGCTGGTGATTTGTACCGTATGTACACTAAATATTGCGATTCTAAAGGTTGGAGAACTTCTGTAGTAGATGTAAGTGAAGGAACTTCTGGAGGTTTCAAAGAGGTAATTTTTGAAGTTACAGGAGAAGATGTATACGGAACTTTAAAATACGAAGCAGGAGTGCACCGTGTACAACGTGTTCCACAAACAGAAACACAAGGTCGTGTTCACACTTCAGCAGCAACCGTAATGGTGTTACCAGAAGCAGAGGAATTTGATGTGCAAATCGACATGAACGACGTTCGTATCGACTTTTTCTGTTCGTCTGGTCCTGGAGGTCAGTCGGTAAATACTACGAAATCGGCGGTTCGTATGACGCACATTCCAACAGGATTGGTAGCGCAATGTCAGGACGAGAAATCGCAACATAAAAACAAAGATAAAGCGTTAACGGTTTTACGTTCGCGTTTGTATGAAATGGAATTGGCCAAAAAACAAGAAGAAGATGCGAAAAAACGTAATTCTCAAGTAAGTTCGGGTGACCGTTCGGCTAAAATTCGTACTTATAACTATGCTCAAGGTAGAATTACCGATCATAGAATTGGGTTAAGTATCTTCGATTTAGATGGTTTCATGAATGGAAATCTTCACAAAATGATTGAAGAATTACAATTAGTAGCTAACACCGAAAAACTAAAAGAAAGCGAAGTTTTCTAAAATATAAGCCTCATTTATTGAGGCTTTTTTTATGGTCAAAATCAAAAATATTTCGCAAATTTGCGTTCAAACAACAACACAATGACTACTGAACAACTAATTACCCAAATCCGAACTAAAAAATCATTTCTTTGTATAGGTTTGGATGTCGATTTAAATAAAATTCCAGAACACTTACTGCAAACCGAAGATCCCATTTTCGAGTTCAACAAAGCCATTATCGATGCGACTCACGATTTATGTGTTTCCTACAAACCGAATACTGCTTTTTACGAAGCTTACGGAATCAAAGGCTGGCAATCGTTAGAAAAAACAATCAATTACATCAACGAGAAATACCCTGAAATTTTCACTATTGCCGATGCGAAACGTGGCGATATTGGCAATACGTCTTCCATGTATGCACGTGCTTTTTTCAACGATTTAGATTTTGATTCGGTAACTGTTGCTCCTTATATGGGAAAAGATTCGGTAGAGCCGTTTTTGGCTTTTGAGGATAAGCACACGATTATGTTGGTGTTAACTTCAAACGAAGGTGCTTTCGATTTCCAAACGCAAAATGATCCCGAAACTTCGGGAGGAAAGGAATTGTATAAAGTAGTTTTGGAAACTTCAAAATCATGGAAAAACGCGCATAATTTGATGTATGTAGTGGGTGCAACCAAAGCCGAATATTTTACTGAAATTAGAAAAATAGTTCCTGATAGTTTCTTATTAGTGCCAGGAGTTGGCGCTCAAGGCGGAAGTTTAGCTGAGGTTTGTAAGTACGGCATGAATGCTAATGTTGGCTTGTTAATCAATTCTTCTAGAGGGATTATTTACGCTTCAAACGGAGTGGATTTCGCTGAAAAGGCTAGGGAAGAAGCATTGAAGTTGCAACAGGAAATGGAAGAAATTTTAGGGTAAATTTTGAATGTTGAACCCATGCAAGACCAATTAGGAACCCAACACACTTTCGAAAAAACACCTTTACGAATCATTTCGTTAGTGCCTTCGCAAACCGAATTGTTATACGATTTAGGTTTGGAAGATAACATTGTTGGAATTACTAAATTCTGTGTGCATCCGTTTCATTTTAAAGCTACAAAGACGATTGTTGGTGGAACGAAAACAATCAAATTCGATAAAATAAAAGCACTTCAGCCTGATATTATCATTTGCAATAAAGAAGAAAACACCAAAGAAATCGTAGAAGAATTATCCCAAATTTGTCCCGTTTGGGTGACCGATATTCTTACGATTGAAGATAATCTACAAATGATACAAGATTTCGGTCAACTCTTCAATAAACGCACGGAAGCTCGAAAATGGGTAGATAAAATCAATTTTGCATATCAAGATTTTCAACAATTTATCAAAGATAAACCGATTAAAAAAGCGGCTTATTTTATTTGGGTCAATCCTCACATGGTAGCGGGAAATCATACGTTTATAAATGAATTACTAAAACTGAATCATTTCGAAAATATTTACGCCAACAAAGAAGGACGTTATCCCGAAATCGAGTTGAAGAAAATTCGTTTAGAAGGCGATCCTGATTATGTGTTTTTGTCTTCCGAACCATTTCCGTTCAAAGACGAACATGCGTTTGAAATTGGACGTTTTACACATCATGCCAAAACTGTTTTTGTCGATGGCGAAATGTTTTCTTGGTACGGCAGTCGCTTGTTGAAAGCCTTTGATTATTTCAAATTAGTGCATGCTAAAATTTAAAATTTGTTCAACCATGTAGTTGTTTAAAAAACAGTACATTTGACAAAAATTGAAACATTTGATTTCCTACACAATTTATAAAAACGAAACCAGTACCGAATGGGTGACTTTTGTTCATGGAGCAGGAGGAAGTTCGTCTATATGGTTCAAGCAAATTCGCGATTTTCAGAAGCATTTTAATGTATTGTTGTTGGATTTGCGCGGTCATGGAAATTCAAAAGACCAATTAAAATCGGCATTCAAGCAACAATACACATTTAAAGCCATTGCCGAAGACATTGTAGAGGTAATCGATTTTTTAAAGATTGAATCTTCCCATTTTGTTGGGATTTCTTTAGGTTCCATCGTTATTCGCCAATTAGCAGAAATGCATCCTGAACGCGTAAAAAGCATGATTTTAGGTGGTGCCATTTTAAAAATGAATTTCCGTTCACAAGTCTTAATGCGATTGGGAAATATGTTTAAATATGTCTTACCGTATTTGGTATTGTACAAGTTTTTTGCCTTTGTGATTATGCCGAAAAAGAATCACAAACAATCGCGTTTGTTGTTCATTAACGAAGCGAAGAAATTGTACCAAAAAGAATTCATCAAATGGTTCAAACTTACGGCTGAAATTAACCCAGTTTTACGTTGGTTCCGTCAAAAAGAACTGAATATCCCAACACTTTACGTCATGGGCGAAGAAGATTATATGTTTTTACCTTCCGTAAAGCAAGTAGTCGCCAATCACGTTAAAACAGCTGAACTTTTCATCATACAAAACTGTGGACATGTGGTGAATGTAGAACAACCGGTTGTTTTTAATGAAACGGTGATTGGGTATTTGAAAAGAAAGTAGGTTGATTTATACAATAGTTTCATTAGTAAAAAATCAATATAAAAACAAAAAACTCCGATTTGCATCGGAGTGATTTTTTCTAAACTAACCCTAACTAAATGAGAATTTTTCTCTTATTACTTTGCAAATATCTTACCTTTTTTTGAATTCTAATGTTAAGGTTATGTTATTCTTATGTTATTGATTATTAAATTTTTACGAAAAAGTTTTTTACTAAATATTAAATTACAAAAAGCATTCTTTTTATATTTTGATTTATGAAAAGCGTTTTGATTCGTATTTTTTCTAAATTTTGTATTAGAAAGTAATTTCTATTAGTAGTAAAATACAAATTAAAATACTATTGTTTTATTTGTAATTAATTCAAAATTTTGAATGAAATAAAATTATTAAATTCGTAAATTGCACCCTTTAAAACGAACAAAAATTACATATGGAACTACAAACTCCTTATATTCCTAAAAATAAAGTAAGAATTGTGACCGCAGCGTCACTTTTTGATGGACATGATGCAGCCATTAATATCATGCGTAGAATTATTCAAGCTACGGGTGTTGAGGTAATTCACCTTGGACATGATAGAAGTGTGGAAGAAGTAGTAAATACAGCTATCCAAGAAGATGCTAATGCGATTGCAATGACATCTTACCAAGGAGGTCATAACGAATATTTCAAATATATGTACGATTTGCTTAAGGAAAAAGGAGCAGGTCACATCAAAATATTTGGTGGAGGTGGAGGTGTAATTTTACCTTCTGAAATTTCAGAATTACACGAATACGGAATCGAAAGAATTTATTCTCCAGATGATGGTCGTGCCATGGGATTACAAGGGATGATTAACGATTTAGTGCAACGTTCTGATTATCCAATTGGTGATAAACTTACTGGAGAATTGTCGCATATTGAAGAGAAAAATCCAACGGCAATTGCAAGATTAATTTCTGCAGCTGAGAATTTTCCAGAAATTGCAAAATCGGTTTTTGATGAAATTCACCAAAAGAATGAAACATCAAAAATCCCAGTTTTAGGAATCACAGGAACGGGTGGTGCAGGAAAATCTTCGTTAGTAGACGAATTAGTGCGTCGTTTTTTAATTGATTTCCCCGAAAAAACTATCGGATTAATTTCAGTTGACCCATCAAAACGTAAAACAGGCGGTGCTTTATTAGGTGATAGAATTCGTATGAATGCGATTAATAATTCTCGTGTTTATATGCGTTCGTTAGCGACTCGTCAATCGAATTTAGCGTTATCGAAATATGTAGCAGAAGCGATTCAAGTGTTGAAAGCGGCTAAATATGATTTAATCATTTTAGAAACTTCAGGAATTGGTCAATCAGATACCGAAATTTTAGAACATTCTGATGTTTCGTTATATGTAATGACACCGGAATTTGGAGCGGCAACTCAGTTGGAAAAAATCGATATGTTGGATTTTGCGGATTTAGTGGCTTTGAATAAATTCGACAAACGTGGAGCTTTAGATGCAATTCGCGATGTAAAAAAACAATACCAACGAAATCATAATTTGTGGGATGTAGATACCGATAAAATGCCAATTTTTGGAACTATCGCGTCGCAATTCAACGATCCAGGAATGAATACGCTTTACAAATCTATCATGGATAAGATTGTAGCCAAAACAGGAGCGGATTTAAAATCGACTTTTGAAATTACGCGTGAAATGAGCGAGAAAATTTTCGTAATTCCTCCACACAGAACGCGTTATTTATCTGAAATTGCAGAAAACAACAGAAAATACGACGAAACTGCTTTAACGCAAGTAGAAGTAGCGCAAAAACTATACGGAATTTTCAAAACCATTGAATCAGTTAACGGAAATTTACCTCAAATTGATAAAGCAGGAATTATTGAAAGTTCTTTACAGATTAACGATGGTAACAAAGAGTTCTTGAGTTTATTATTGAAAGAATTCGACCGTGTAAAAATGAATTTAGACCCATACAATTGGGAAATTTTGTTGACTTGGGAAGAAAAAGTAAATAAATACAAAAATCCGGTGTATTCGTTTAAAGTTCGTGATAAAGAAATTAAAATTGAAACGCATACCGAATCATTATCGCATTCTCAAATTCCAAAAGTTGCCTTACCAAAATACCAAGCTTGGGGCGATATCTTAAAATGGAATTTACAAGAAAACGTACCAGGAGAATTCCCATTCGCATCAGGATTATATCCATTCAAACGTGAAGGAGAAGACCCAACACGTATGTTTGCAGGAGAAGGAGGACCAGAAAGAACGAACCGTCGTTTCCATTATGTGTCTTTGGGAATGCCAGCAAAACGATTATCAACTGCTTTCGACTCAGTTACCTTATACGGAAATGACCCAGACCATAGACCCGATATTTATGGGAAAATTGGTAATGCAGGAGTTTCTATTTGTTGTTTAGACGATGCTAAAAAATTATACTCAGGTTTCGATTTGAGTCACCCAGCGACATCCGTTTCTATGACCATTAACGGTCCGGCACCCATTTTGTTAGGTTTCTTTATGAACGCTGCTATCGATCAAAACTGTGAGAAATACATCAAAGAACACGGTTTAGAAGCAGAGGTTGAGAAAAAGAAAAAAGAATTATACGACGATAAAGGTTTAGAGCGTCCAAGATATAACGGAGAATTACCAGAAGGAAACAATGGTTTAGGATTGTTGCTTTTAGGAGTAACGGGAGACCAAGTGTTAACAGCGGATGTATACCAAGATATCAAAGTGAAAACGTTAGCGCAAGTTCGTGGAACAGTTCAAGCGGATATTTTAAAAGAAGATCAAGCACAAAACACTTGTATTTTCTCAACAGAATTTGCGTTACGTTTAATGGGAGACGTTCAAGAATATTTTATCAAACAAAATGTTCGTAATTTCTATTCGGTTTCGATTTCAGGTTATCATATTGCAGAAGCAGGAGCGAATCCAATTACGCAGTTAGCCTTTACGTTAGCGAATGGTTTCACTTACGTGGAATATTATTTGAGTAGAGGAATGAACATCAACGACTTTGGTCCGAATTTATCGTTCTTCTTCTCAAACGGAATTGATCCTGAATATGCTGTAATCGGTCGTGTGGCTCGTAAAATTTGGGCAAAAGCCATGAAAAATAAATACGGAGCTAACGAAAGAGCGCAAATGTTGAAATATCACATTCAAACTTCCGGACGTTCGTTACATGCTCAAGAAATTGACTTCAATGATATTCGTACGACTTTACAAGCGTTATATGCCATTTACGATAACTGTAATTCGTTGCATACCAATGCTTATGATGAGGCGATTACCACTCCAACAGAAGAATCTGTGCGTAGAGCAATGGCAATTCAGTTGATTATCAATAAAGAATTAGGTTTAGCGAAAAACGAAAACCCAATCCAAGGTTCGTTCATAATTGAAGAATTAACTGATTTGGTAGAAGAAGCAGTTTTAGCTGAATTTGATAGAATTACCGAAAGAGGTGGAGTTTTAGGTGCAATGGAAACCATGTACCAAAGAAGTAAAATTCAAGAGGAATCGTTGTATTACGAAACGTTGAAACACACAGGAGAATTCCCAATTATTGGAGTAAATACCTTCTTGAGTTCAAAAGGTTCCCCAACAGTGATTCCAGCAGAAGTCATTCGTGCAACGGAAGAGGAGAAACAATTCCAAATTAAAACCTTAGAGAATTTACATCAAGCCAAAGCGAAAGAAGTAGAAAATCAAATTTCAATCATTCAAGAGGCAGCTATTCAAAACCAAAATATTTTTGAAAAATTAATGGATGCAGCTAAAGTGTGTTCGTTAGGACAAATCACCAGCGCATTATTTGAAGTTGGTGGTCAGTATAGAAGAAATATGTAATTTGAATATCTTATAAAAAACCTTTCAGAAATGAAAGGTTTTTTTATTTTTGAAGCATGAAACCAACCATTAAAATATTTCCCGAGACAAAATTTATAGGTAAAAATCTTTCATTTACTTATACTGATTATCGTGCTTTTGAGTTATGGAGTAGTTTTATGCCTAGAAGAAATGAAATTCGAAATGCGATTGGCAAAGATTTATTTAACATTCAAATCAACCCTGAAAATTTCGATTTCAACCCACAAACCGAATTTGTAAAATGGGCTGTGGTTCCTGTATCAGATTTTGATTTTCTTCCCGAAGGAATGCAGTCATTAATTGTTGAGGAAGGATTGTATGCTGTTTTTAATCATGTGGGTGATGCAGTAAAAGCAAGAGAAACCTTTGGTTATATTTTTGGAGTTTGGTTGCCAAATTCCGAATATGAATTAGATAATCGTCCTCAATTTGAAATTTTAGGAGAAAAATACAAAAATAACGCTCCTGATTCTGAAGAGGAAATTTGGATTCCAATCAAAAAGAGAATTTAATATTCTCCATCCACATAAAACCATTTATTATTTTCGAATTTAAAAGTAGAATGTTCATAGTGGACTTGTGCTTTTAAATTTTCATCCAAATAATAAGCTTTGAAAGTTACTGTGGTTTCAGTTGAAGCTAAAACTTCTAGTTTTAACCATTTGTTGGCTTTACTCCAAGCTAAAATCTCTTTTTTGTTGTGGTAGCGTCTTTTAGAAATATGAGTAGTGTTTGCCAAATAATCAGCGGCACCTGATGCAAAAGCGCTGTAACGAGACCGCATTAATTTTTCTGCTGTTGGAGCATTATCAATTCCTTTAATATAAGGTTCGCAACAGTCTTGAAAAGGAATAGAATTTCCGCAATAACAATTCGGCATAAATTATTGTTTAGATTCATTGAACATTCTAGTAATCTCTTTCAATTTTTCGGCACGAGCATTCTTTTTAGCTTTTTCTTTTGCCTGTTCTTTGTGTAATTTATCGTTATGCGCTTTAATATTTTTTGGATTATTTCTTCCCATTTACAAGCTTTTTTGAAGTTTCAAAGATACGAAAATAAAGTATGATAAATTTTTGGCACAACAATTGGTTATGATTAAATAGGAAATAATTTAAAACTCAAAGATTATGAAGAAAATTACTTTATTGATAGCTTTTATCGGGATGATAACACTTCAAAGTTGTACAGTTAATGAAGTTCGAGATGATTATGATAGTGATACTATAAGTGAAGTTTTTGAATATACTAATGTTGACTTAACTTATGCAAATGGATATTCGGCTTTATTAGCATATCCACACGCCACTTATACATCTGACATGGTTTTGGTTTATCGTTTAGTGGATTATGGTGCTGATGGAGATGTTTGGAAATTATTACCAGAAACCTATTATTTTGATGACGGTACTCTGGATTTTGGATATAGAAATGATTTTACTCGATATGATGCACAAGTAAGTTTATTTGGATATGATTTACCAGGATTACCCAATGGGAATAGATTAGATCAAGTGTTCAGAGTAGTAGTCATTCCAGCTTACGAGAATAACAAATCATCTTCTGGTAAATTTGACTTTGAAGATTATAATTCAGTAAAAGAACATTTTAATTTAGATTCTGCTAAAGTAACTAAGATTGAAATGTAAATAAAAAATAAGAGCTATCCAATCCGATAGCTCTTTTTTATGCCAATATTTTATCCAATTTTAAATAACCAATGTGCTTTTCATCTTCTGAAATTACATTGGTTTTTGTTATTTTCAAACGATACTTCGATTTGAATTTATCCAAAAGAATATCTTCAATATTGTGAATATCATCAACATCAACTCCATATTTATCATCAATATGTGATTCGGCTCCTTTGAAACCATAATGTTTATAGAAAGTAGTTTGTTTGGCTTTCTTAATGGCTTCGGCTTTTGTTTTAGCAACTGCTAATACTTTATAATGATATTCTTCAAATTCTCCTTCTTTATATCCGCCTAAGTTTAAAAAAAATAATTGCTCTTCTTGTTCTAATTTTTCCTTATTTGAAACTATTTCAATAGCAAATCCATCAACAGAAGTTACTTTTTGCCAAGCATCGATATGGATTCTTCCTTTAGCTTCAGGCCAAAAATCTTTCATGTATGGAATTAATTCTTTCAAACCATTTCCAATACCAAAAAAGATATCGTGTTGTTCGGTAAAACGACCTTTTGGGGTGCAACCTAGCATTATCATGTATAAATTAGATGTTTTCATAATGTAAAAGTATTAAAAAAATTTTTACCCCTAAAAAAATAGGGGGTATATTTATAAAAAAATATAAAAAAATTATATATTTGCATAACTTTTCAAGGGTATAACTTTAAACACACACACAACTTATGTCAACATTTCGTTTTCAAGCTTTAAGAAAGGCAACCGACAGAAAACCAGTTCACGTAGAGGAATTGGACAGAAAATCAGCTATTTTTGGTAGTAATGTTTTTGGAGATAAAGCAATGCGACAGTTTTTAACCCCAGAGGCTTACAAAGCCGTTAAAGCTGCTGCTGAAGGAGTAAAAATCGACCGAAAAATTGCCGATTATATTGCATTGGGAATGAAAGAGTGGGCATTATCTAAAGGAGTAACTCATTACACGCACTGGTTCCAACCTTTAACCGGAACCACTGCGGAAAAGCACGATGCTTTCTTTGAAACATTTCCTGATGGAAGTGATCCAGTAGAAAAATTCGGTGGAAGTCAATTGGTACAACAAGAACCGGATGCGTCTTCTTTTCCAAATGGAGGAATTCGTAATACGTTTGAAGCAAGAGGATATACCGCTTGGGATCCAACATCTCCAGCATTTATTTTCGGAACTACTTTATGTATTCCAACGGTTTTCGTATCGTATACTGGAGAAGCATTAGATAACAAAACCCCTTTATTAAGAGCCTTACAAGCAGTAGATTTGGCAGCTATTGAGGTTGCAAAATACTTCGATAAAAACGTAAAAAGAGTAACACCAACTTTAGGTTGGGAACAAGAATATTTCTTGGTGGATAGTGCTTTAGCTGCGTCAAGACCTGATTTGTTAGCAACAGGAAGAACTTTGTTAGGTCACACTGCTGCAAAAGGACAACAATTAGACGACCATTATTTTGGTTCGATTCCTACCAGAGTTTTAACGTATATGCGTGATTTAGAAAACGAATGTATGTTGTTGGGAATTCCAGTTAAAACTCGTCATAATGAGGTTGCACCAAATCAATTTGAGTTAGCACCAATTTTTGAAGAAATCAATTTAGCAGTTGACCACAACTCGTTATTAATGGATGTAATGCAAAAAGTGGCAGAACGTCACGATTTCAAAGTGTTATTCCATGAAAAACCATTTAAAGGAGTTAATGGTTCAGGGAAACACAACAACTGGTCATTAGCTACAGATACTGGAATTAACTTGTTATCTCCAGGAAAAACGCCAATGAGTAACTTACAATTCTTAACGTTTTTCATCAACACGATCAAAGCGGTTCATGATAATGAAGAATTATTAAGAGCTTCGATTGCATCAGCAAGCAACGACCACCGTTTAGGAGCTAACGAGGCGCCACCAGCAATTATTTCGGTTTTCATCGGACAACAATTAACTAAAGTGTTGGCTGAGTTAGAAGGTGTTTCTCAAGGGAAATTATCACCAGAAGAAAAGACGGATTTAAAATTAAACGTAGTTGGTAAGTTGCCAGACGTTTTATTAGACAATACCGATAGAAACAGGACTTCTCCGTTTGCATTCACAGGAAATAAATTTGAGTTTAGAGCAGTTGGTTCTTCTGCAAACTGTGCCGTTTCAATGACGACTTTAAATACAATTGTGGCAAAACAATTAAAAGATTTCAAAAATGAAGTTGACGCTTTAATCGAAAAAAAGGATTTAAAGAAAGACGAAGCAATTTTCAATGTATTGAGAGAATACATTAAGCAAACGAAAACTATTCTTTTTGAAGGCGACGGTTATAGCGAAGCTTGGGAAAAAGAAGCGAAAAAACGCGGTTTGAGTAATCACAAAACAACTCCACAAGCATTAAAAGCGAAAGTTTCTAAAAAAGCAATTGCATTGTTTGGAGAAATGGGCGTAATGAATCATGTTGAGGTAGAATCACGTTACGAAATTGAATTGGAAGAATACGTGAAAAAAATCCAAATCGAAGGTCGTGTTCTTGGTGATATTGCTCGTAATCATGTGGTTCCAACAGCAATTAAATACCAAAATGTATTAATTGAAAACGTAAAAGGATTAAAAGAAATCTTTGGTAAAGACTTTGAGAAAATTGCAAAAGAACAAATTTCGTTAATCAAAGAAATTTCAGAACATATTGAAGGAATTAATTCTAAGGTTGAAAAAATGACCGAAGAACGCAAAAAAGCAAATGCCTTAACCAGCACAGAAAAAATGGCAGACGCATATTGTGATAAAGTAAAACCATATTTTGAAGAAATTCGTTATCATGCTGATAAATTAGAATTATTAGTAGACGACGAACTTTGGACATTAACTAAATACAGAGAATTGTTATTTACAAAGTAATTAAAATAAAAATCCCAATCTTTCGATTGGGATTTTTTGTTTGGCACTTGTTGATAATTTACCCCTAAATTAACTAATCAAGTACTTAGAATTATTTGCAATATTTTGCAAATTTTGTTAGTGAAATACTTTTAACCCCTTAAATTATTTAACACTAACAGTTTCAAAACTATAGTAAGGGATATAGCTTTGAAAAGCTTAAAAATTTAGATACGTCAAAATTAAGAGGTTTTGTTCGAGAAGTTGCTGTAGTTTTTCTGCATATTTTTGCTAAAATGCATTTTTTTTACATTTAAGAATAAAAAAAAGTCTAGCTTTTGCTAGACTTGATTTTGATATATAAATTTTGATTGCTTTAACATAGTATAGTATTACTCTCGGCTTAGTTGGATTATAATTTAACTGTTTTGTTTTAAAAAAAGATTTAAATTTTCTTCTAGCTCACTTTTTTTACAACTAATTAACATAGGTTTTAATGAAAAAGTTCCATTAAAATATTTTGCATTCAATTTCATTATCAAGCGTTTATATGAATTTGTTTCTTTTTTTAAAAAGAAGGATGGGGATTTTACTTCAATTGAAATGTGATTTGCAGGATAATTAAAATGATATTTTATTTTTTTTATTTCTGTCCAAGAATATGTCATGTTATTCACATTGTCAATTAATTCTTTTTCGGTTAAGATAAGTGCTGGTTCACCTTTGATTAAGTGTTTTGAAAATCGAAAAAGATTTGGAATAGCTTCGTTAGATATTATAAAAAGTAAAAATCCTAGAAAAAAAACTGCTAAGTACGCTTTTACACTAAATAGAGAAACTATAATAATACCTAATATTGTAAAAAGAAAAAGAAAAACAATCAAACTTACAATAATTGCGAAAGGAGAAAATTTATATTGAATTTCTTTATTCGGCATTTTAGTCTTAAAATTAAATCTTGCTAATCGCTGTTTCATATTTTGCATTCACTACATTCCAATCGATTACATTGAAAATAGCGGTTAAATATTCATTGCGTTTGTTTTGGTAGTTTAAGTAGTATGCGTGTTCCCAAACATCAATAGCTAAGATAGGTGTTCCTCTTACTTCGGCATTTGGCATTAAAGGATTGTCTTGGTTTGCAGTGCTAGTAACTGCTAATTTTCCGTCTCGTGTTACTACTAACCAAGCCCAACCGCTTCCAAATTGGCCCGCAGCCGCATCGGTAAGTTGTTTTTGTAAATTGTCAAACGAACCCATTTCGGCAGTAATAGCTTCTGCTAAAGCGCCTTTTGGAGTGCCACCACCTTTTGGATTTAATATTTCGAAAAACAAATTGTGGTTGTAGTAGCCACCAGCATTATTTCGGATTTCTTTATTGTTTACGTCTAAGTTTTTTAGAATATCTTCAACGGTTTTTAGTTCTAAATCGGTTCCAATTACGGCTTTGTTTAGTTTGTTTGCGTAACCTAAATGATGTTTTGAATAGTGGATTTCCATAGTACGACCATCAATATGAGGTTCTAAGTCATCATAAGTATATTTTAATCCTCGCATTTGGAAAATACCGCCTTCAGTAACTTTAACATCTGCAGGGTTTCCTAGAGCCGAAATTTTAGTTTCTACTTCAGGATCTGGAATTTTTACTTCAACGAGATCGTTTTCTTTTTTACAACTTGTTATCATTAGCGATACACAAGCTATCCACAACAAAGACTTTTTCATGATAGTAGTTATAGATTTCGTTCTTTTAATAATTCGTTTATAATTCGAATATATTCGCTTTTAGCTTCCGTAACAGTTAAATGTTTTACTTGCATCCAAGCGTTAAGTTTGAAAGCATTTATGATATCTTGTGGGTTTTGAAATAATAGTGAGTTGGTCGTTTCGGAAGTAGCTTGTTTGTACAAACCATACAATATCAATTGCACATCGTGAGGCACTGATTCCTGTGGAATCAATTGCGCATTAGCAAATGCTTCATCAAATAATGTATTTAAATCCTTTTCGCTCATTATCTATGCCTTTTTACTAATAATAGTTTTATTTCCGATAGCTTTATCACCTAATTTTACGTTAATTTCTGTTCCTAATGGTAAATAAATATCTACTCTTGAACCAAATTTAATGAATCCAGCATCTTTGCCTTGAACAACTCGCATGCCTTCTTGAGCATAATTTACAATTCGTCTTGCTAAAGCACCAGCAATTTGACGATATAATATTTCGCCATATATTCTGTTATTAATAACAACAGTAGTTCTTTCATTTTCTTCACTTGCTTTTGGATGCCAAGCTACTAAGTATTTTCCAGGGTGATATTTGCTGTATTTTACAATTCCGTTTACGCAATAACGCGTAACGTGAACGTTGATAGGCGACATGAAGATAGAAACCATCAAACGTTTATCTTTGAAATATTCAGGTTCAAAAACTTCTTCAATTACCACCACTTTTCCATCAACAGGAGCTAAAATATGATTGTCACTATTGTCTGCAACACGAGTTGGGTTTCTGAAAAACTGTAAAACCAAAATTAAAATTACCAAAGCAAACAAATATAAAGCAGTTCGTAACCAATTTATTGAAACAAATGCATCAGTTAAGAAAATAATCCCAACAACTAATAGTAGGGTAATTAGAATGATTTTAGCGCCTTCTTTATGAAACATAGTATAAAATTAAATAAAATAAATTAATAAAAGGAATTACAAATATAATACTATCTAGTCGATCTAGTATACCTCCGTGACCAGGCATTATATTTCCGGTGTCTTTTATGCCAGCAACTCGTTTTAATTTTGATTCGATTAAATCACCTAATGTGCTGAAAATACTAACAATTGCAGCAATAATAATCCAAATGTAAAGTGCGGATGCCATGATGTAATAATTAGCTAGCAAAGCTCCAACGATTACAGTAAATACTAATCCACCTACAAAACCTTCAATTGTTTTTTTAGGAGAAACACTTGGGAAAAGTTTGTTTTTACCTATGTTTTTTCCAACTAAGTATGCGAATGTGTCGTTTGTCCAAATTAAAACGATGATAGAAATTAAAATTTTAGGATTGTAGCCTTTAATTCCCATTGCAACATAATTTGCTAATATAAAAGGAAGAATTACATAGCCAAACAAAAGAAAATATCTCGTGTAAATTTTAAAATTAGACTTGTTCGCATTGAATAAATAAAGTAATAATTTGATAGAAGTTACAATAGAAATAGCTGTTAAAGCAGTATTTAAATAGATATCTGAATTTTTATTCCAAAAGGTGAAGTAGGAACTAGCTGCAATGGGAATACTTAAGTAAAAGTTTAATCCACACATTTTACAAAATTCGTAAACTCCAATCACTAAAAAGGCACCAAAAAGAATTGCTAAACCCTCTCTAGAATAAGAAATGCAGCCTAAAAGTAATACAACATAAACGGCTCCAGATAATGCTCTTTTTAGCGTTTCGTTCATTATTATAAATCTTCTAAAAGAAGTAAGTAAAGATTTTTGTGACAACTACCATAGTGTAAAAAATCTTGTTCTTTTACTTCTTCAAAGTATTTTATGGTTGTAATATTTGAGGGATAATTTTTTTCGTGTGTACTTTTTATTCTTCTCAAACCATCACTTTTACTATTCACAATTTGGCTAGTGGTAGCAAAAACAATCATGTTTGTAGGCAGTTCATTCGGTTTGAAATGCTTTAATTGATAGGATGAGAATAAAATTGAACCTTCATCAGCAATTAAATTTTCACATGAAGAAAGAAAAAATAAGGGATTAGTAGAATCGTTGTATGTTAATTTATTGTCGTCAAGTAAGTAAAGTAATCGATTGTCAAAACATTGAGCATTACACTCAAACCAATCATTCTCTGCTAATATGTTTTCAAAATTCTCGGCAATTTCATTTAAATTTTCACAATAAATAAATTTACCTCCATTTCCTTTGAAATTGAAAGTAAATTGTTCATCGATTGGTAAAGAAGAATCAGGAGTGTAAGGACTCTTGATTTCTTGTTTTTTGTCATTGCCTTCCTCTTCCGATGGTGTGCCAAAAAATTTTCTAAAAAGACTCATGTATCTTTAGCAGGTTTAAACTGTGAAAATCAAAGATAAAAAAAATCTTAGTTCTAAACCTAAAGAACTAAGATTTTTATTAATATTATTTTGTTGATAAGTTACTTATTCTGAAACAGTATTATCTATTGAAATTTCAGGAGTTATATTGGATTCTTTATCAAAAGGTCTTTTTCCGAATATATTTTCTAAATCATCTTTAAAAATTACCTCTTTTTCAATAAGAATATCAGCTAATTGGACTAATTTTTCTTTATTGGTTTCTAAAAGATGAATCGCTCTGTTATACTGTTCTTCAATCAATTTCGAAATTTCAGTATCGATAACTTTTGCTGTTTCTTCAGAATATGGTTTCGAAAAATTATAGTCAGATTGTCCTGTTGAATCGTAATAAGTGATGTTTCCAAGCTTATCATTCAATCCATAAATCGTTACCATCGCTCTTGCTTGACGTGTAACTTTCTCTAAATCGCTTAAAGCTCCGGTTGAAATTTTATTAAAAATTACTTTCTCAGCAGCACGGCCACCCATAGTAGCACACATTTCGTCTAACATTTGTTCTGGGCGTACAATCAGTCTTTCTTCAGGTAAATACCAAGCAGCACCTAAACTTTGTCCACGAGGAACAATTGTTACTTTTACTAATGGTGCAGCGTGTTCTAACATCCAACTTACAGTTGCGTGACCTGCTTCGTGAATTGCGATAGCGCGTTTTTCATCAGGAGTTACTATTTTGTTTTTCTTTTCTAAACCTCCTACAATTCTATCTACAGCATCTAAGAAGTCTTGTTTGTCTACCGCTTTTTTGTCTTTACGAGCTGCAATTAATGCTGCTTCGTTACAAACATTCGCAATATCAGCACCTGAGAATCCTGGAGTTTGTTTTGCTAAAAATTCGGTATCTAATTCCTCTGATTTTTTCAAAGGTTTTAAATGTACTTCAAAAATTTCTTTACGTTCTCTAATGTCTGGTAAATCCACGTAGATTTGTCTGTCAAAACGACCGGCACGTAATAATGCTTTGTCTAAAACATCGGCACGGTTGGTGGCAGCTAAAACAATTACGTTTGAATTGGTTCCAAAACCATCCATTTCTGTTAATAACTGATTTAAAGTGTTTTCTCTTTCATCATTAGCGCCTGTCATGTTGTTTTTTCCACGTGCTCTACCTACAGCGTCAATTTCGTCAATGAAAATGATAGAAGGCGATTTTTCTTTCGCTTGTTTGAATAAATCTCTAACACGAGAAGCTCCAACTCCTACAAACATCTCCACAAAATCAGAACCTGACAACGAGAAGAAAGGTACTTTAGCTTCACCAGCAACGGCTTTAGCTAACAAGGTTTTTCCTGTTCCTGGAGGACCAACTAGTAAAGCTCCTTTTGGAATTTTTCCTCCAATAGAAGTATATTTTTCAGGATTTTTTAAGAATTCAACAATTTCTTGAATTTCTTCTTTTGCTCCTTCTAATCCAGCAACGTTTTCAAATGTTACTCTTGTATCATTTTTTTCGTCAAATAATTTAGCTTTTGATTTTCCAATACTAAAGATTTGACCTCCGCCACCGCCAGATCCACCTGACATTCTTCGCATCATGAAAATCCATATCGCAACCAAAATAAGAATTGGTAAAAGCATTGAAATAAGCTCACCCCACATACTTTCAGGCTCCTTTTCATACTCTACAAGTTTTCCTTCGTTTGAAGCTTTTTGTAAGTTTTCTTGAAATGTTTTTAAATCCCCAATTTCAAAGAAATAATGAGGTCCTTTCGTATTTAATTTACCAAGAACATCATTTTTAACTTTGTCATGTGTTTTGTCTGTTAAAGCTGTTTTTTTTAAAAAAACGGTAGCTTTTGTATTAGTAAAAACAACCTTTTCAACCTGATTTTTATCTAAAAATTGGTAAAATTTTGATAAAGTAGTAGGTGCAGGATTACTTAAATCTAATCCTTGTGTAAACAAACTTATAGTAAAAAAAATTATCAAGACAAGTACAATACTCATCCATGGACTAAACTTAAAGCCAGAATTATTATTTTGTGCCATAAAATTTTTAGTAATTAGTGTCTATAGTTGTAATTTTTGCATCACCCCATAAACTTTCAATATTGTAGTATTCTCTAATGTGTTTTTGAAAAACATGAACAACGATACTTACATAATCCATAAGTACCCATTCGCCATTTTGTTCTCCTTCAACATGCCATGGTTTTTCTTTTAATTCTTTTGAAACCACTTTTTGAATAGAGCCAATGATGGCATTAACTTGTGTATTTGAATTACCGTTACAGATTACGAAATAATCACAAACCGTGTTTTCTATTTCCCTTAAATCAAGGATATTAATATCATTTCCCTTTACGTCTTCAATTCCTTTGATGATAAGTGCTAATAAATCATCATTATTCGTATTTTTTTTCGTCATGTAATATTTATCATTTTATGCAAAGGTATCATTTTTTGTGATTATTTTTGAACCTTAACATAAGATTAAATTTTGTTATTAAAATATGAGAATAATCAAACTCGATGCCATAGATTCAACCAACCATTTTTTAAAAGCGCTTTCGGTTCAAGAAAGTTGTGAAAATTTCACTGTTGTTAGTACTGAATCTCAAACAGAAGGAAAAGGACAAAGAGGGTCAGGTTGGGTTTCTGAATCAGGTAAAAACCTTACTTTTAGTGTTTTATATAGTCAGAAAGTAGATGGAATTACGAGTTTGTTTACTTTGAATATTATGGTAGCTTTGAGTGTTGTTGAAGCTTTAAAATCAGTTAGTAATTTAAATTTTGTCATCAAATGGCCAAACGACATTTTGGCAGAAAACAAGAAAATTGGTGGCATTTTAATCGAAAATACATTCAAAAATTCAAACGAAGTGCAATCGATAATCGGAATTGGTTTAAATGTGAATCAATCGAAATTTGAGAATTTACCTCAAGCTTCGTCTTTATTTTTGCTAGAAAATAAAACTTTCGACAGAGAAATATTGCTAATTTCTATTGTAAATCAGTTGGAATACAATCTAAAACAATTGCCTATTTTAGGAGAAACTCATTTTTGGGATGCATACCATAAAATTTTGTTTAAGAAAAATGTGGTTTCAGCTTTTGAATCGGTTGCAGGAAATCGCTTTGTTGGTAAAATTCAGGAAGTTACACGAGATGGGAAATTAGCGGTAATGATGGAAGATGATTCCATTCATTTTTTTGATGTTAAAGAAGTGAAAATGTTGTACTAAAATAAGAACGTTATAAATTCCTCAAACCTTTGTTAAACTTAGCGGAAAAGTTTTTGTTTTTGAGTACATTTGTGCCAATTTAAAAAAACGTATTCCTATATATCTCATGGAGAAAAAAATACTATCCCTGTTATCTTCCACACGCTTAATGGCTGTTTTGTTTATTCTTTTTGCTGTTGCCATGGCTGCTGGAACTTTTATTGAAGATGCTTATAATACTGATACAGCTCGAGTTATTGTTTATAATGCCGTTTGGTTTGAAGTAATTATGGTGTTTTTTGTTATTAATTTTTTAGGTAACATCAAGCGTTATCAATTACACAAAAAAGAAAATTGGGCGACTTTAATTTTGCACCTTTCTTTTATTCTAATTATAGTTGGAGCTTTTGTTACTCGTTATATCAGTTATGAAGGAATGATGCCAATCAGAGAAGGCGAATCGGCCAATATGATTTATTCCGATAAACCTTATCTAACGGTTTTGGTTGATGGAAATCACGAAGGACAAATGCGTCGTAAAACTTTTGAAAAAGGATTGTATTTGGCGCCAGAAGTTAAAGACGACGCTTTTTTGAATGCTTTTGCAAGTAACGATTTCTCAATGAGTGGTGAATTCAGTGGAATTCCATTTGAAGTGGAACATCAAGAATTTGTTATGAACGCCACCGAAACGGTTCTAGCTTCTGAAACTGGTCAATTGATGATTAAAATGGTTGAGTCGAGTGGAGGAACACGTCATGAACATTACTTAAAAGAAGGTGAAGTTCAAAACTTACACAACGTGCTTTTTGCTTTCAATAAATATACAGAAGGTGCAATTAACATTACTAAAATTGCTGAAGCCTACACGATTCAAACACCTTTTGAAGGAGATTTTATGCGAATGGCAGATAAATTACAAGGTAAAGTGGTAAAAGATTCTGTGCAACCTTTAATGTTACGTTCGTTGTATAATATTGGTGGAGCTCAATTTGTATTTCCAGAACCAGCAATCAAAGGAGAATTGACTTTCAAATCGAATAATGATTTCAAAGACAAACAAACCGATGATGCCTTAAAAGTAAAAATTAAAACACAAGGTAAAGAAGAAATCTTAACTTTAGTTGGTTCAAAAGGAAAGCAAGGAGTTCCACAAACGGTTAAGATTGGTGATTTAGAATTTACACTTTTCTTTGGAAGTAAAATTTACAATACGCCTTTCACAGTGAAACTTGACGATTTCATTGCGGATAAATATCCTGGAACAGAAAAAAGTTATTCGGCTTTCAAAAGTAAAATTGAAGTGGCGGATACTGAACAAGGAAAAACATTTAATGATAGTGTTTTCATGAATCATATTTTAGATTATAGAGGATTTAGATTCTTCCAAGCCGGATTTGATCCAGACGAAAAAGGAACACAATTATCGGTTAGTCACGATTTCTGGGGAACTTGGATTACTTACATTGGTTATTTCTTGTTGTATTTTGGTTTGATGGCGATATTATTTACGAAAAATAGTCGTTTTTCAAGTTTGAAAGAGAAATTAGAAAAAGTAAAAGCTAAAAAAGCAGGTTTATTGAGCGTGTTTTTGATTTTATTTTCTTCATTAACTTTTGCACAACAACACAATCACCAACCTAGTAAAGAAGAAATTCTGAAGTTGTTAAAGAAATACGAAGTTTCAGCTGAACATGCGAATGAATTTGGAAAAATCGTAATTCAAGATGGTGGTCGTATGAAACCTATCAATACGTTTTCATCGGAATTACTTCGTAAAGTATCTAAAAGTGATACGTATGAAGACATGAATTCCGATCAAGCGTTTTTATCGATGACGCAATATCCTCAGTATTGGTATTCGTTGCCAATCATCTATTTAAAAAGAGGAAATGACAGTATTCGTAAGTTAATAGGAGTTGAAAAAGAGGCAAAATATGCGCCACTAATCTCATTTTTTGATGAATCAGGGAATTATAAATTAGCTCAATTTTTAGAAACTGCCTACAAAGAGCCGGTTCCAAACCAATTCCAAAAAGATTTTATTGAAGCAGATAAAAAAGTAAACCTTTTGTATTCGGCTTTAAGTGGACAAATTTTAAAAGTGTTCCCAATTCCAGGTGATAAATCAAATAAATGGGTTTCATTTTTAGAAACAAATGAACCAACAGGAACCGCTTTAGATTCGATTAAAAACGTAATACCATTTTATTTAAATGCCTTAGATAAAGCATCTCAAAGCAAAAATTACGAATTGCCAAATAGCCTTTTAAAAGGATTAACCGAATACCAAAAGAAATACGGAAAAGCCGTAATGCTTTCAGAAAGTAAAATCAACTCCGAAATCATGTACAATAAGTATGATATTTTCAAGAGATTATATTATATGTATATGTTAGCTGGTGTTTTAATGTTAGCTTTCTGTATTGTTCAAATTTTTAAAAATTCCAAAGCCATCCGAACGATTATCAATGTTTTTCATGGATTAATAGGATTGTTTTTCATTTTGCATTTAGCAGGTTTAATTGTAAGATGGTACATTTCAGGTCACGCGCCTTGGAGTGATGCGTATGAAAGTATGATTTATGTGGGTTGGGCAACGATGTTCTTTGGATTAGCTTTCGGGAAAGATTCGAAACTTACGGTAGCTTCAACTGCTTTTGTAACTTCAATGATTTTGATGATTGCACATTGGAATTGGATGGATCCTTCAATTGGAAACTTACAACCGGTTTTAAATTCGTATTGGTTAATGATTCACGTTGCAGTAATCGTAGCGAGTTACGGACCATTTACTTTAGCGATGGTTTTAGGTTTAGTTTCGTTATTCTTGATGATTTTCACAAACGAAAAGAACAAAGAAAGAATGAAATTAAGCATCGACGAAATTACGTATATCAATGAAATGGCATTAACTGTAGGTTTAGTCATGTTAACCATAGGAAACTTCCTTGGCGGACAATGGGCTAACGAAAGTTGGGGACGTTATTGGGGTTGGGACCCAAAAGAAACTTGGGCTTTAATCAGTATTATGGTGTATGCTTTTGTAATTCACGCGCGTTTTGTACCAGCATTGAGAGGAAGATGGATTTATAACGTAATGAGCGTTTTAGCTTTCGCTTCAATTTTAATGACGTATTTTGGAGTAAACTTCCACTTGAGTGGTTTACACAGTTATGCTTCTGGAGAAAAACAAAATGTTACGTATTACTTTGTGATTTTAGCAATTGTCTTATTAATATCGGCAATAGCTTACTTTCCGTATAAGAAATATTATAAAAAATAAGAATTTGGTCGCTAATAAGCGGCCATTTTTTTTAAGAAATGTTTATCAAAAATTGCGTTTTAATATCCTAACTTTGAAATAAAAAAAAAGATGAAGAAATTAGTAACCTTGTTTTCAGTAGCAGCATTGATTTTTAGTTGTCAAAATCAGGCACAAAAAAAGCAAACAGCTACTCCAACAGCAACCACAACACCTATGGCAAAAGAAACGATTTATCAATTTAAAGTAGAAGATTTAAGTGGCGATACTTTTGATTTTTCAACCTTAAAAGGAAAGAAAATCTTAGTAGTTAATACCGCTTCGGAATGTGGTTTAACACCGCAATACGAACAATTACAAGCCATTTACGAGAAATACAAAGACAAAAACTTCGTAATTGTTGGTTTTCCAGCCAATAATTTTGGAGCGCAAGAGCCAGGAACCAACCAACAAATCGCTACTTTCTGCCAACAAAATTATGGTGTTTCGTTTCCAATGATGGCTAAAATTTCGGTAAAAGGTGGCGATATGCATCCTGTGTATCAATTCCTAACACAGAAAGCTAAAAATGGATTACAGGACAGTGAAGTAGAATGGAACTTCCAAAAATACTTAATTAATGAAAACGGTGAATTAGCAAAAGTAGTGTCACCAAGAACATTACCTACAGATGCTGAAATCGTAAATTGGATTGAAGGGAAATAATATAGTATTCAGTGTTCAGTAGCAGTGTTCAGTATTTGCTGACTGCGACTGAGAACTGCGACTAATAATTTTAAAGCATTTTCTGAACAATAACCGAATGCAACCATTTATTAAACTTAAAGCCTGATTCTTTAATAAAACCAACTTCTTCGAAACCGAACTTTTTATGAAAATCGATGCTGTTTGTGTTTTCAGAATCGATAACGCCAATCATCGTGTGAAGGTTTTGTTGTTTGGCTTTTTCAATTAATTCGGTCAATAATAATTTCCCGATACCTTTTCCAATAACATTCTTATTCGCATAAACGGAATGTTCTACTGTGAATTTATACGCTTCTCTGAAACGAAATTCACTATAATAACCGAAGCCTATGACTTCATTATTCATTTCGGCAACAATTACAGGGAAGCCTTTCTGAATTTTTTCTTCAAAAATAGCTTCTTGTGTAGTTAAAGTTCGAATGTTGTAATCGTACAAAGCAGTCGAATTCAAAATAGCATCGTTAATGATGTCTAAAATGGCTGGGCAATCTTGATTTTGATAGTCTCTAATTTTTATCTCCATTTGGCAAAGAAATTACGTAGTAAAAGTACTAAAAACCTTTTCAACTTCGTAACTTTGTAGTCCAGTTATTTTTTAAAATGATGTATCCAAAAATTCCTTTAGCGCAAAGCATTATCGAAATTTGCCAACAAAAAGGAGTCCAACATATCGTAATTTCACCAGGTTCGCGCAATGCTCCTTTGACGATTGGATTTACTAACAATCCGTATTTCAAATGTTACAGTATTGCTGACGAGCGTTGTGCTGCATTTTTTGCTTTGGGAATTGCCCAACAAACTCAGAAACCTGTTGCTGTTGTTTGTACTTCGGGTTCCGCAGTTTTGAATTATTATCCTGCGGTGGCAGAGGCATTTTATAGCCAAATTCCGTTGATAGTTATTTCAGCCGATAGACCACAAAACAAAATTGATATTGGTGACGGACAAACCATTCGTCAGGAAAATGTTTTTGCGAATCACAGTTTATACAATGCCAATTTAAGAGAAGCTATTTCAGTTGAAAATGACAATCTTATTCAAATGGCTTTGCATGTTGCGGTTACCCAAAAAGGACCAGTTCACATCAACGCACCTTTTGAAGAACCTTTGTACGAAACCGTTTCTGAATTGCAAGTACAACCAGAAATTATAGATTTTAATACCAAAATTAAGTCTTTTTCATTAGGAAATTCAACTATAGAAACTTGGGACAAAGCCACTAAGAAATTGATTTTAGTAGGAGAGTTGTTTCCAAATTCAGTAGAGCAAAAATATTTGGATGTTTTAGCGAATGATCCAAGTGTTGTGGTGTTAACCGAAAAAACATCTAATTTACATCACCTAACATTCATTGATCAGATTGATACTTTGATTACACCTTTCACGGATGAAGATTTTAAATATTTTCAACCTGAAATTCTTTTGACTTTTGGTGGAATGGTAGTTTCGAAACGTATTAAAGCGTTTTTACGAAAGTACAAACCAGCACATCATTGGCATGTGGATGAGTTAAGAGCTTATGATACTTTTGGAGCGCTTACCAATCATTTTGAAACTAAAATTAATATTTTTTTGAGTAAGTTATTGATGGAGAATACTATTCAAAGTTCTTATAAATCAAGTATTGCTTCAATTTGGAAAGATAGAGTAGCGAAACATAAAGAATATAATGCAAAAATTCCGTTTTCAGATTTTAAAGTGTTCGATTTTATTTGTCAAAATCTGCCAAAGAATATTCAGTTGCAAGTTAGTAATAGTTCGGCCATACGTTATTTGCAATTGTTTGATTTAGAAAAAAGCATACAAGTATTTTGTAATCGTGGTACAAGTGGAATTGATGGTAGTACTTCAACAGCTATTGGAGCTGCATCTGCGACAAATTTACCAACGATTTTGATTACAGGCGATATTAGTTTTTTATACGACAGTAATGCTTTATGGAACAATTACATTCCCAAAAACTTCAAGATTATTTTGTTGAACAACAGTGGTGGTGGTATTTTTAGAATTCTACCTGGTCATCAAGAAACGGAAACGTTCAATACGTATTTTGAAACGTCTCATCAATTAAATGCTTCTCATTTAGCCAAAATGTATAATTTAGAGTATTTTGAAGCGAATGATCAACTTTCATTAGAAGAACAATGTAAAGTATTCTTAAACCAAAATGAAAAACCAAGTATTCTAGAAATTTTTACACCTGAAAAAGAGAATGATGGGATTTTGTTGGGTTTTTTTAGAAGTTTGAAATAGTATTTGGGTTTATTCTATTCCTTTTTATTTGAATTAAAATCAATCATCCATTCGATACCGTATTTGTCTCTAAACATCCCAAAATAAGACCCCCAAGGACTATCACTCATTGGATATTCGACAGTGCCACCAGCTGAAAGTCCGTTGAATAAATTGTCTGCTTCTTCTTTATTTACTGCACTAACGGAAATCTTGGAACGATTTTCATTTTCATTTACGCGTCCCATACTTTCAGGTACATCATTTCCCATTAAAACGTTGTTGCCAATTGGCAATGCAATGTGCATGATTTTGTTGGCTTCGTTTTCTGAAACAGGAAATTCTTCACTTGTCAAATCTTTGAAACGCATAATTTGAGCAAACTCGCCACCAAATACCGATTGATAAAAACGAAACGCTTCTTCAGCATTCCCATTAAAATTAATATGTGGATTGATTTGTGCCATGTATTTTCTTTAAAGAAATAATATAGTTACTTTTTATTCTTCCCAGAGTTAAACTTAAAACGTTCTACAGGACTTTCTGGTTTTTGTTTTTTAGTGGAAGGGTTACCCTGTCCAAAAGGTTTTTTATCGGTTGCCGTTTTAGGTTTGAACGGCTTTTTGGTTTCTGGTTTTTTGTCTTCTCTTGGTATAGCGGTTTTGTTTTTAGCTATTTGGTCCAAAACTTCTCTTGGATTTTTGGGTTCTTCTTTTGTACCGCGTAAGTAAATGACTAATCCGTTAAGGAAATTGCGTAATAATTGATCGCCACATTCCATGTAATTCGGATGGTCTTCACTTCTAAATATATTACCTAGCTCACCTTTAGAGACTCTGAAATTCACTAAGTTTAATATCTCAATAATTTGGTCATCGCGTAATTGTAAGGCTACACGTAATTTTTTAAAAACATCGTTGTTATTCATTTTTTGTAAAATATTAGGTCAAAGATATCTATTTAAATTAAGAATTCTTATTTTTACCTGAAAAGAAATATTTTATGGATACTCATCAAGAAAAAATTAGTTTATTACAAGAAATGATTGCATTTGCTTTAATTGATGGCGAATTGCATGATCGCGAGTATGATTTTTTGGAAATGGTAGCCATGGAATTGGAAATCGAAAAAGCTGTTTTTCATCAATTATTCCAAAATAGAGGAGCTGTTACGGTTATAAAAGATGAGTTTCATAGAATTTGTCAGTTTTACCGTTTGGCGTTATTAATGCATTGCGATGGCGTTTTACATGATGCTGAACAAATCAAAATCAACGAAATAGGAATCAACATGGGATTGAATCCATATGCAATGAAACGCGTATTGAATTTAATGAAAAACTCCCCAAACCGAATGGTCGAGGGAGATGTTTTGTTAGCGGTTTTTACAGAACAGCATAATTAGTTTCCAAATTCTTCGGAATTATTTCGGATGTAATCTACAATTAAACTAACAATATCTTCACCTTCTTCACTAAAAAATTGTTCGTCTAAGTCTTCCCAAGCACCAACTAAAGTTTCATCTGCTTTTTTGATGAAGTTTCTTCTGATTTCTACATCAGTTGAATAGGTTTTTGCAGGAAACAAGCTCCAGGCTTTCGATATTAATTCCGCAGTAGTAAAAGCTTTGATTTCTTTATAAGCAACAATTATGTCTTCAACAAAATCTCCAGCTTCTGAAGTAAAGAAAAACGAAAATCCGCCTTCTCCCATAGCGCCTTCAAAAATATCTACGTAAACAAATACTTTTTCGCCATCGGTTAATGCTGAAAAATCATCTGTTTCTTCTTTCTTTTCCCAAATAATCTCACCAATAGCTTCGATGATTTTGATTTCGTCTTCTAGTTTTAGAATGTTTGCAATGTTGCTCATGTGTATTTTGTTTTATTTAATTTTCTCTTGTAACGACTGAATTTCATCTCTGAATTTTGCAGCTTGCATGAAATCCAATTCTTTTGCCGCTTTCTCCATCATTTTTCTTAAGTCGCGAATTTTCTTTTCTATTTCGGGTTTTGATAAGTATAAACTTTCTGGTTCGGCTGCTTTTAGTGCTTCTTTTTCAAAATATCCAGTTGAAACAGAATTTCCACTCAAAGCATTTCCTAAACTTTTATTCAACGCTTTAGGTTGGAGATTATTATCGGTGTTGTAACGAATTTGTTTTTCTCTTCTGTAATTGGTTTCATCAATTGTTTTTTGCATCGAAGCGGTGATTTTATCCGCATACATAATCGCTTTTCCATTTACATTACGCGCAGCACGACCTACTGTTTGCGTTAACGAGCGGTGACTTCTCAAAAATCCTTCTTTGTCGGCATCTAAAATGGCAACCAACGAAACTTCAGGTAAATCCAAACCTTCACGAAGTAAATTCACACCAATTAATACATCAAAAATTCCTTTTCGCAAATCTTGCATGATTTCCACACGTTCTAAAGTATCTACATCAGAGTGAATATAACGACAACGAATGGCAACTTTTGTTAGATATTTCGATAATTCTTCCGCCATTCTTTTGGTTAATGTTGTAACTAGAACCCGTTCATCTGCTTCACAACGCAATTGAATTTCTTCAATTAAATCGTCAATTTGATTCGCGCTTGGTCGAATTTCAATTATTGGATCTAGTAATCCTGTTGGACGAATGATTTGTTCCACATAAACACCTTCCGTTTTTTGTAATTCGTAATCTGCAGGAGTTGCCGAAACATAAACGACTTGGTTTTGCAACGCTTCAAATTCTTCAAACTTCAACGGACGATTGTCCATAGCTGCAGGTAATCGGAAACCATATTCTACTAAATTTTCTTTACGACTTCTATCGCCTCCATACATGGCATGTACTTGGGAAATCGTAACGTGACTTTCATCGACTACCATCAAATAATCATCTGGAAAATAATCTAACAAGCAGAAAGGTCTAGTTCCAGGTTCTCTTCCGTCTAGATAACGAGAATAATTTTCAATTCCGGAACAATAACCGAGCTCGCGAATCATCTCTAAATCGAAATTGGTGCGTTCTTCTAATCGTTTGGCTTCTAAATGTTTGCCAATTTCTTTGAAATAATCCACTTGTTTTACCAAATCTTGTTGGATAGCCCAAATCGCATTTTGTAATACATCAGGCGAAGTCACAAACATATTGGCTGGATAAATCGTTAGTTTTTCATAACGTTCTATCACTTGAGCTGTTTTAGCATCAAAAGCTTCAATTTCTTCAATTTCATCTCCAAAAAAGTGAATTCGGAACGGTTCATCTCCATAACTTGGAAAAATTTCTACAATATCTCCTTTGATTCGGAAATTTCCAGGTGCAAAATCCGCTTCTGTTCTCGAATATAAACTTTGTACGAGTTGATGTAATAATTTGGTACGCGAAATCTGTTGATTAACTTCTAGATTAATCACATTTTTCTGAAACTCAACAGGATTTCCAATACCATACAAACAAGAAACAGACGAAATCACAATAATATCTCTACGACCCGAAAGCAGGGCAGATGTAGTACTTAATCGCAATTTTTCTAACTCATCATTAATCGATAAATCTTTTTCAATGTAAGTTCCTGTTACGGGGATAAAAGCTTCGGGTTGATAATAGTCGTAATACGAAACAAAATACTGTACAGAATTGTTCGGAAAAAACTGCTTGAATTCCGAGTATAATTGAGCAGCCAAGGTTTTGTTATGGGCTAAAACTAGTGTAGGTTTTTGTACTTCTTGCACCACATTAGCAATCGTAAAAGTTTTTCCAGAACCTGTAACTCCTAATAACGTTTGGTATTTTTCACCATTAAAAATGCCCTTTGAGAGTTTTTCAATGGCTTGCGGTTGGTCACCAGTAGGTTTATAATCGGAAACGACTTGGAATTTCATTAAAGTACAAAGTGTAAAATATAAGTTACAAAGTTACGAAGTTAATCCCAACATTCCATCAACAATAAATTGCCATCGGTGTGTTCAATAGAAACGATTCCATCTTCTGTAACATGATTGCTACTTCCTGTTCGATATCCTATTGTTAATTCATCATTATTTAGAGGATAAAATAAGTTTTTGGTAGTAATACCCGATGCTGTTCCAATTGGAATTAAAGAAAGTGTTGTATTCGCAGTATACCATTTTTCATATTTATTGGGTAGCAAAAATACTTTTGAATGATCATCGAGCACTACAATTTTCAATTGGTTGCGATAAGCTACTATATTGGTTATGTTGGTAATGGTATGATCGGCGCGTTTTCCGGTTGCCCAAATTACGTTTACCGCTTTATGACCTTTTTCAATAAGATAATCAAAAGCTTTTTCTAAATCTGTTTTATCTTGATTTGGCGTATGAACAATTTCTAGTGGATATTGTTTTTGTAGGTAATATTCTGGATTAAAACCTCTATCAAAATCGCCTAAAAGTACATCAACTTTGATACCAAGTTCTAAAACGCGCTCAATAGCAGAATCTAAAACAATTACAAGTGGAGACCATTCCAATAATTGCCCAATAAGCTCTTCGCTACATGCAGCGCCATTGGCAATAATTAATGCTGGTTCTTGATCGTCTCTAACAATGTGATGTGATGACATTTTTTAAGTTCAATTTTTAGATTACGAATGTAACGATAATTACTGTACAGTGTAACTTATTGTATCGATTTCAGATAATCTAAAAAATCCAAGAGCAAAATTATTTGTATTCGTTTGATTTACAATATTTCCTCTAACCGTTGCTGGTGGTGTTTGAAAAGGACTTCCTCCATTAGTGCCAGCAATTCCTAATAAAATGTTCATATAATTGTAATAACTTTCAGAGATGCCTTGTAGTGTAAATAAAATAATATCATCTTTTTCCAATTCATTTGCTAAATATCCAAACATCTGATTATTTTGAAAAAAACTATCATTAACTACATCAAATATTGGAAGTGATACATTGGAACTATTGAACATTATCAAATAAAAATTATCTTGATTTGGTATGTCTTGGTAAAAGAATTTTACTTCTATTTGATCTCCAGTAAAACCACCATTTTCGGTTTGTTCAACATAATCGATTGTTGGAACTTCAATTAATGATTCTGTTGCGGTATAAACCTGACTGTCATAAATGACTGTTAGAGTGTAGGTTTGTCTGATTTCGGGATTAAAATTAGTGCATACATAATTGCCACTGCCAGGTGTTTCAATAAAATCATATTGAATGCCATTTCCATCGGTAATGAAAACGGTAGCACCACTTACAGTCGGAATCGTTGAAGCATAGAAGTCGGTCGTAGTGGTTAATCTTATTGTTTGTTCATTTCCTGTCGTTCCTTTTTGCCATTTGATTGAGGCATCAATAACCAATTTGGCAGGTGCCGTTGATAAATCAATGTCAACAACATCTTCACAACTAAAAAATGCAACTGAAATAATGAACAGGCTAACTATTTTTAATAAATTCTTTACCATAACTAAAACTTGAAATTATAGGTTACACTTGGCACAATTCCGAATATAGAAAGACGAACCGCTTCATT
This sequence comes from uncultured Flavobacterium sp., assembly GCF_937967675.1. Lineage (GTDB taxonomy): Bacteria > Bacteroidota > Bacteroidia > Flavobacteriales > Flavobacteriaceae > Flavobacterium. The sequence continues at coordinate 46,869 of NZ_CALBSN010000135.1, forward strand.
ATTTCCTGAATCTTGGTTTTGTCTAAAACTAATTGAAGCGGCATTTTTTCTACTGTAAACATTATAAATTCCAAAAACCCATTCTCCGTGCCAACTTCTATTTTTATTTTTTTCTGGAATTAATGTAGCCGAAATATCTAAACGATGGTAAGTGGGTAGTCGGTTTTCATTTCTTAGACCGTACGTTGGTACAGTAATGCCTTGATATTGGTATTGTCCGTTTGGATAAGTAACCGGTTGTCCGCTTTGTAACGAAAAAATACTACTTAAACTCCATTTTTCATTAATTTTATACATTCCAGTAACGGAAATATTATGTAGTTTATCCCAACCCGTTTTGTACCAATCGCCATTGTTTATTCCAGATTCAATCGAATTTCTTCCTGGTGTTCTTTGTTCGGAACGCGATAAAGTATAGGAAACCCAACCGTTTAGTTTTCCGTTGTTTTTTCGAGCTAAGATTTCTAATCCATAAGCTCTAGCTTCACCATTTAGGACAACTTGTTCAATATCGTCGTTAGCAATTAAATCAGCTCCATCAATATAATCTAATCTATTTTTTAGTTTTTTGTAGAATGTTTCGATTTCTAATGTGTAATTATCATCATTAAGATTAGTAAAATATCCAAGTGCAACTTGATCTAAAATTTGAGGTTTTAAATAATCATCACTTGGAGCCCAAACATCTAATGGAGTAGGTGATTGCGTATTAGAGATCAAATGTAAATATTGCGACATTCTATTGTAACTTGCTTTAATAGAACTGTTATCGTTTAAAATATAAGCTACTGAGAAACGAGGTTCAAAATTACCAAATTGCGAAATTATATCGTTTTTTTCATAATATTTTGTTCCAATTGGAGTCGCTTTTTCATAAATATCAAAATCTGGATTGTAGGTAACAGCTTGATTATTGGCGTAAATATTTATTTCTTCGTTTCCTAATCGGTAGAATTTACTATAACGAATTCCGTAATTGATACTTAGCTTATCTGTAATTTGTTGCTCTACATCAATGTAAGCTGAAGGTTCAAATGCATATTTTTTGGCTAATTGATCTGGATTAATTCCTGAAGAACTGTTTGTAGGTTTAATCTTTCCAGGATTAAAATCGTGATAAATGGCATTTACACCATAATACAATTTTGTTTTATCAGATACATAGTGTTTAAAATCATACTTTAAATTATAATTTTTAATCCCGCTATCCCAGTTAAATCCAATGAAGTCTAAAGTTAATCCATAATAATAATCACTATAAATTAAGGATAAATTAGAGAACAATTTATCTGAAAATAAATGATTCCATCTCAAATTAAACACCGAGTTTCCATAGGTATTCATAAAGCTTTCATTTAAACTAAAAACATCCCTTCCAAAATAACCAGATAAATATAAGTTGTTATTTTCGTTAAGTTTATAACTTAGTTTGGTGTTCAAATCATAAAAATAGGCCGAGTTTTTATTATCCGTAAGTTTTAAAAATAAATGAGCATACGAACTTCTTCCTGCAAATAAGAACGAACCTTTATTTTTAATGATTGGACCTTCTGCAAGCAATCTACTTGAAATGATACCAATTCCTCCATTCATATGAAAATCAGAACTGTTTCCATCTTTTTGATAAATTTCTAAAACAGAAGCAACTCTACCACCAAATCTCGATGGAATACCTCCTTTATACAGTTTTATATCTTTTATCGCATCGGTATTAAAAACAGAAAAGAACCCGAATAAATGAGAAGTGTTATATATGGTAGCTTCATCCAATAAAACTAAGTTTTGGTCAGCAGCTCCACCTCGAACATTAAATCCCGATTGTCCTTCTCCAGCATTTGTAACCCCCGGTAGTGTTAATATAGATTTGATTAAATCTGTTTCTCCAAGAATGGCAGGCATTTGTTTTATCGTATTAACAGAGAGTTTGTTAACACTCATTTCAGGTTTTTTTACATTGTTTTTATAGATATTACTTGTAATGACAACTTCTTTTAGTTCTTGTTTACTTTCTTTTAGGCTGAAATTTTTCTTAACATTTTGATTGATTTCAATTTTTTCAGAAAGTGTTTCAAAACCAATATAGCTAGTTAGAATTGTGTAATTTCCTTTTGGTAAGGTAATAGAGTAAAATCCGTATTCGTTAGTATAAGTGCCAATGTTTAACTCAGCGACATAAACTGAAACACCAATAAGTGTTTCATTGCTATTTGTATCGGAAATAATTCCACTTATAGTAACTTTCTCTTGACTGAAAACAAAAGAAGGTAGTAATAAAAAGAATAATATTTTTTTAAGAAACATCATTTAGGTATAGATTTTGTTGTGCAAATTTCATGAAAAAAAAGCATGAAAATTTAAAACATATGTTAATTTGTAACCGAAAATGAATTTATATTATAATTTTACATCTTACAACAAGAACAAATGAATAAGCATTTTTTAATTATATTATTTATTTTCCATTTAGTTTCAACTTTTGGACAAAAAGAAAATCCTTTTAAAAGTGTTAAGTTAAAGCTTAAATGGGATGAGCCATCTAAAGTTGAGTCCAATAAAAATACAGTTACATTACCCTATAAAAGTGTTTTTGATAAAGAGGATAATTATTTAAAACGATATTCTATTCTTAATCAGAAGAAAGGCGAGGAAAGTGTAATGGTTCAGAAAAATGAATTTAAAAATCCTGGGGAAGAAATTAAAAAAAAATTAAATAATAAAGATAAAGAAATAAAACCAGAATTTAGATCTAATCAATTTTTAGGAGAGTTTAGGGTTAAAACAAAGTATGTTAAAATTGTTTGTAGAGACCATGAATACCCTGATGGGGATCGAGTAAGATTATATTTAAACGACAAGTCAATAATAAATGATATCTTATTAGAGGCTGCTCCTAAAGAATACTATATTGATGTTGTTGATGGATTTAATAAATTAGATTTTGTGGCATTAAATCAAGGGGCATCGGGTCCTAATACGGCTGCATTTAGTGTTTATGATGATGCTGGAAATTTGATAACATCTAATGAATGGAATCTTACTATAGGTGTAAAAGCATCTATTATTGTAATTAAAGAAGAAGAGCAAAAGAAATCAGAATAAAAAAAGCAACCATTAATGGTTGCTTTTTTGTTTTATTTATGAATATCAAGTTAGCTTAATAGAGCTAAAATTGTATTTAAAGTCTCACTTGGACGCATTGCTTTCTCCGTTAGTTCAAAACTTGGATGATAGTAACCAC
>NZ_CALBSN010000136.1 GCF_937967675.1 uncultured Flavobacterium sp.
TTTTTACTATTTTTGTTAAAAAGATTGTGAGTTTTTTCACAGTCTGACGTTAGCAGACATATTTGAAAAACAGAACGAAAAACAGAAACTTAATATTAAAAATTATGAAAAAATCGCTGATTATTGCTTTAACATTCTTACTAGTAAGTTGTGGAGCAAATATTAAATCTAATTTTAATGAACAATTAAAACCATTAACTATTGAGGACAAAGTTGCGTTCCTTGATATACAAAATCAAGTTCCTGAAGGAGCAAAAAAAATTGGAAATGCAAAATTTGGAGATAGTGGTTTCTCAACTGATTGTGATTTCAATACTAATTTAATAAGTGCCCGAAAACTTGCAAGAGCGAATGGTGCAAATATCGTTAAAGTTATAAAAAAGACAACTCCAGATTTATGGAGTACTTGTTATCGAATTACTGTCGAATTTTATTATTTCTCAGGCGATGTAACAAAACTTCCTCAATATCAATTACAAATTAATTAATCTAAATTCTATATAAAATGAAGAAATCAATTATCACTTGCTCATTAGCACTAACATTATTATTATCAAGTTGTGCTACAATTATGTCAGGTTCAAAACAAAATGTAAAATTTGCGAGTAATCCAAGTTCAGCTACAATTTTCATTGACGAAGTTGAAGTTGGAAAAACACCTTTTGAAATGAAACTTGCAAGAAAAAGTGAACATCATGTAATGATAAAATTAGAAGGTTACCAAACGTACCAAACTACATTAACCAAAAAATTTAATGGTTGGTTTGTTGGAAACATATTAATTGGTGGCTTAATCGGAATAATAATTGATCCAATTACAGGTGCGATGTATAATTTAACTCCAAAAGAAATTAATGCTGAAATGGCAAAAGGAACAGCATTTAATTATAAAAAAGGAGAAGTTTATGTTGCAGTTGCTTTAGAAATTGACCCAACTTGGAAAAAAATCGGACAACTTGAAAAAGTAAATAACTAATAAGTTAATACGTCTGCTAACAGCAGTTTGCAAAAATGGCGGGTTTTGGGCTTAATTTAAAGTTGGTTTTGTACTTGAAAAGTCAGTGTTTAACCGAAAGTTTAGGCTTCTTTAATCCGCCACTTCTGCAAGCTGCAAAACGTTGGCAGAGATTTTACCGCAGAATCGCAAAAAAAAGAAAAAATGTATAAAAAGATAATTCTACTAATAATTTTAATTGTTTCATCAAATATTTATTCACAAACATTTGATGAAAAGTACACTATCTATATAGACACAATAAAAATTGAAAATGAAAATATAGTGTTTTTAAGAGTTCCAGATAAAAAAATAAAAAGTCCTGCAAAAAATTATGTAATTTCTTTACAAACTTGTCTTGGTAGAATACAAAATGATATTAAAAACGGTAAAACAATAAATTCTTTTGATTCACATTATTTTAAAACAAACTCAAATTCTATAAACTATAAAGACAAAAATTGGAAATTAGAATTTTATGAGAACGAATTTAAAGCATACGAAAATATAATTGCTAATAAAAATAAAAAAAACTACAATCAGTTTTTAAAAGATATTTCAAAAAAAGAAGAACTGCCAAAAGAGGATATAAGATATGTAAATATTGGAGAATTAACAATCTATTCGGATACTACAAATGAAGCGGAAGATATTGGTCATCTTCCAACTCATTGTGCTATCAAAGTAATTAAAGATTTGGATAATGGTTATTCACAAATTTTAGCTTGTAGTTTTAAAAATGGGTATGTAAAAACGAAATATTTAGTTAAAGACAGAAGCTTAATAACAATTGAAAGTGAATTTAAAGTAATTGAACACAATTTTTGCTTTGTAATTTTTCCTGATAATGATGAAATGTATTATAATGGATATATTTCAGAAAAATTTAGAACCTATTATCTTGGTCCAAAGGGTGGTTGTTACTACGTGACAAGAACTGGAAGCAAAGTTTATGTTGATAGAAATGTATGTAATTAAAAAAAAATAAAAATGGCAAATTGTATCGCTTGTAATAAATCATTAGGAATGCTAAATACACCAATGTTTAGTAAAGGACAAACAAAAGATTTTGGAACTATTTGTACTTCGTGTCATATGAGTTTAGCAATGAATAGCTTTTCTCATATTTCAAATAAAGTAAAACAATATTCAAACCAAGAAGTTATAGATGCTATTCAACAAATCAATTCTACAAAAGACCAAATAAAAAGTGACAAAAAAGAAGCATTTGAACGAAAAGTAGAAGAACATAAAAACCAAATTAGCTCAAATAATGAGAGATTACAAGTAATAAAGTCAACTATTTCTAAATTAAACCCAACAGTTCTTAATAAAAGGGAAGTTGCAGAATTGCCGTCAATATTGATGGAAGATGAAAATATTGAAAAAATAAATTCAGGATTTTTAGATGAAGGAAAAGGCTCAACTGGAAATGGTTTATTAGTAGCAACAAATTATAGAGTTATATTCATTGACAAGCCAATGCTTGGTTTTGGAATAAAAATGGAAGATTTTCCTTATGATAAAATTTCATCGGTATCAGTTGAAACTGGTTTTCTGAAAGGTGTATTAAAAATTATTTGTTCGGGAAATACGGCAAAAATTAATTTAGTAACTGGAGCAAAAGAATTTTCTGAATTTGTGAGGCAAAAGACAATTTCAAAACCTATTGTTCAACAACAAGTTGTAAGTAACGAACCAGATATTTTGGGACAAATTGAAAAACTTGCTGAATTAAAAGCAAAAGGAATTTTGACTGAAGAAGAGTTTACCGAAAAAAAATCAGTTTTATTATCAAAAATCTAAAAAAACCATCTGCCAACAGCAGTTTGGCAAAATGGCGGGTTCAGTGCTAAATTGAACATTTGGTTTTCAAGTGAAGTTTAGTGCTAAATTGAAAGTAAGTGCTTCTAAATCCGCCACTTCGCCAAGCTGCAAAACGTTAGCAGCAAGGCTAGACACCGGCACTACTAATAAATAACTACCCTTTCAAACAAAAAGGACTGACCCAATTAAGGTGTCAGTCCCCACTAAAAACAAAATTTCTACTCAACGCCTAACTGTAATTTTGCAGCACTAAGATGAATTTCATCTTGCGTTTCTAAAGCAAAATATCCATAAACTAAAGGTGCAGCCGCAGCTCTTTCAACCGCTTGTTCAAATAGCTTATCCCATACTACTCCACCTTGTTTTTTATATTCTGAAATTAAAGATTTTAGCCCTTCTTCACCGAAAACAGTAACGTGACCCGAAAAATCTTGGGCTATATCGCTGACTTGTGCAGTTGACCAATCAATAATTCCACAAACTTCTCCATTATGATGAGTAAGTGTATGTCCTGCATACAAATCACCGTGAATGAATTTTGTGAAATTCGGCCATAAGGCATCATTATCCAGCCATTTTTGGTACCGAAGTTCTAATTCGGCACTTATCCCTAATTCAGATTTCACCAAAATCAATTTTTCTGAAATCTCATTTCTAACCTGTTCAGGTGTCAAAACTTTTAGATTATTACGAAGTACTTCTTCCGTTGGAATGGAATGAAGTTCAACCAAAACCTTCGCCAACGATTGAATGTAAAGTTCGCTGTCTTTAGACATATTCCAGGTTACTTCATAAGTCTCCGCATCATAAGTAAGTGCAGGTTTTCCATCGAGCAAAGGATAGGCTATAAGTTCTTCATTAGCTATACGCCAGTCGGGAACTTGTACCGAAAGGTATTTCGACACTAATTGAAGAATGCGTAATTCATTCGTAATCTGTTCGCCCAAGCCTGCTCTTCTTGGAATACGCAACAACCATTTTGTGCCATCCTTATCTGTAGCGAAACCAACCTTAAAGTCAATTCCCATCTCATTAAAACTCATTTTATCAGAAAGAAATAAACCATTTCTTTTCGCCAATTTTTGAATATCTTTATTTTTCATTTTTTAAACATTTTTGATTTTATCTAATTGCATTAAGTTGCGAGTGCCAAACGAAAGAATACCCACAAGGATTGCCAAACAACCGCTTATAATAAACGAAATGTTTACACCAATAACTTCTGCAATCAGACCTGTGAATAATAAACCGATTACACTTGGCAACACTGCCAGACTATAATAAAGGGAAAATACTCGCCCTAATTTGTCAGGGCTTACCTCTGTTTGTACAATTGCTGTAAAACAGCCATTGAAAACGGACAGACTGATACCTCCAATGGCAGTTGTCAATACAAATCCTACAAACCAACTTGCAGGCAATGCTCCACTCAAAATAAATGTAAGTCCTAATAATACATACATTACATTGACAGCTACCACTTTTGAGCCTTTCAATTTGAAAGTACTCAAGGTAGCTCCACCAATAAGCATACCTCCACCCCAAACCACTTCTACAACTCCCATTTCCCATTTTCCACCTGCATAATGCCCTGTTGTAAGCAACGGAAACATAATGGCAGCAGGCATTATAATGAAGGTTATTGCCATTGCATAAAGAAAAAGATAACGTAATCCTTTGTTCTTTGATATAGTTTGAAATCCTTCCAAAAAATCAGTAGTTATTGAATGGATAGACGATTTTGATTTCGTCACTAAATCGGGAATTTTCACCATTACGAGCGAAAGAATAGCCAGCAATGCCCCAATCAAATCCAAATACAATACCATTGAAATGGGAAGATAGGCAATGGCTAGTGTTCCAATGGCAGGTCCGCCAATACTACAAACTGAATGCAGAACTTGATTAATTCCTGCTACCTTTATCAATTCACTTTGGGGTACAATCAGTGGAGCTATAGCCTGTAGTGCTGGAGTATGAAAAGCATTGCCAATAGAACGCAATCCGAGTAGCACATAAATCCATATTAGATTAACATTTTCATTTTGTAGAATGACAAGTAACACAAGAGCACAGACAGCAATAAAAGCATCCGAAAAAATCATTACATATTTACGATTGAGACGGTCAACATATACTCCTGCAATTAAACCTATCAATGCTTGAGGTAACATTGCCGCTATTCCTGCGTAGGCTAACACTTCGGCTGACTTATACTCCAGACTAAGCCATATAACTATAGCAAACTGAACAGCGTAACTTGTAAGCATTGATGCAAACTGCCCAGCCCATATAAACATATAGGTCTTAAACCATTTACAGTTTTCCATAAAAACTTGATTAAATTATACAACAAAACAATAGTGATATAATACATAGAAGCATTATATCATAAGTGTGGAACTTAAATAGAAGAACCCTAATTATTTAATCCAAGGCTTAGCCACGTGTTGTATAATTTTTTGAAGTGAAGCCACAAAAGTACAAAATATTATCTCAAAAAATAAGCTATTTTAGCAAAATTAAGCCCAGCAGCTAACAAGGGTTTTGCGATAGTGGGGCGAAACTGCAAAGTTCAACAGTAGTTCTTCGGTTCAGTTTTTGTGCAAAATTGAAGATTGGTGCTTCGATTGCCCCACCATCGCAAAGCCCAGAAACGTTAGCGGTAAGCGTATATGATCATTACGTAAAAAATATTGAAAATAAAATATCTTTAAAATGGGAATGTATTATAGTATTGAATTAAAAAACAATGAAGAAATTGGATATGTTGATTTTCCCTATCCTCTATCGTATTTCTTTGAACAAATTGGTGGATATAATGACAAAAGTATTGTTAGTCAAATAGAAAAAATATTAGATATTGATTTAAGTATTTTTCAGAAAATATATAATTCTGAAATGGGTTTTGAAGAAGAATTTGAGGATTTTGATGTTGAGGCTGTAGAAAATGAAATGTGGGTTGATATTGATGCGTTGATAAATAAATTAGAAGAATTTAAGAACAAAACAGAAAAAAATAAAAATTACTTTTTGAAAGTTGTTTTAAATCCAAAAGACGACAGGAATGTTTATCAGGATTTTGATTACGAAAAAATGATTAAATATCAACAAGAAAACCCATTGTCATTATATCCTATCGAAAATGGAATAATTTCTGAAAAAATATTAGAAAATTCAATTAATGAACTTCTGAATACACTTAAAGAAATAAAAAGAAATGGAGAAACAGAAATAAGATTGATATATGAATAAAACGCCTACCGCTAACAGCGGTTTGCTTCAATGGCTACTTCCGGATTTTCCTACGGAAAATCCTCTGCTGAATGGAATGTTTTGTTATATTTGTAATGGCTTGGTGTTGGTTTAACGCCACTGAGAGCAAGCCGCAGAACGTTATGAGCAAGCATAAAAAACTGCTAATGAGAAACATTTTATATATATTAATTTATACTATTTTTCTGAGTTTTACTTCATGTAAACCTGAGCAGACGAAATTTAATCAAAATCAATGGAAAACTCGAAATGATTTAGATTATAATCATAGAGAATTAATGATTGAAGACCTTTCTAAAAACTATTTAAAACCTGGAATGAAATTACGCGAGGTGGAAAACCTGCTTGGGAAAAATGATTTTGCGAGCGAACAAGATACTCTTCAACTCCAGTATGAAATCTATGTTGATTATGGAATTGATATTGATCCAGTTGAAACTAAAACCTTAATTATAAATTTTGATTCTGATTCTACTTTAACTAAAATTCGTTTAGACCATTGGGAAAGATAATGCCAGCTCATAACAACGGTTTGCTTCAATGGCTACTTCCGGATTTTCCTACGGAAAATCCGCTGCTGAATGGAATGTTTTGTTATATTTGTAATGGCTTGGTGTTGGCTCAACGCCACTGAGAGCAAGCCGCAAAACGTTAGCCGTCAGTGTAGGGAACCGCAGAAACCGACAGACAACAACCATAAATAAACTTTAAAAATCGTAAATTTACGTCCTCAACGAAAAAAATAATAATGACAGAAGATAAAGTTAGAGAAAGTGCGGGTAAAATATTAGGATTTAAAGACACCGATACAGCAATTAGTGGCGTTGGACAAATAACTTCTTTTAATCAATTAGGTTTTATTGGCGTAAAAGACAGACCAGACGGATGGTATCTACCAAATGAAAAGACTTTTCCAGCAATTATTTTAGAAGCGAAAAGTGAAAAAACGACTTTAAAAAAATCACATATTGACGAATTATTAAAAAACACGTCAATAATTGAAACTAAATATAAAAAACATATAGGTCTTTTATACAACGGAAACATTGTACAGATTTATAAAGATGGTGTTTTTTTACGAGAAGAAACCGAACTAAAAAACAAAGAGTATTATTTAAGTTTGTTTACTCAAAACAAAATTGATACCTCTAAAATCTATACAATTACTGCAAGGATTAACAATAACTTGCATTTCAATTTTGGGATAAAAAACCTTTATCACAGAATGATATTTACTGCTTGTGCATTAGTTGCAAAAAGATATGGTTCAGTTCTTATAAAAGGAATGGATTATACAACTTTTCACACTTCTATTCACGCCACGCTTGCAAAGAGCTTTGATGAAGCAAGAAAGCAAAATTTAAAGTTGAACATTTTACTTGAAGCATATTCTTCAATCAAAATGAACATTACTGAAAAGCAAACTGCTATTGATGATTTTATTGAATGCGTTGAAGATATTAGTGACAACATAAATAGTGATTTTTGGAATGGTGAAGATGTAATGGCTATTTTCTTTAACGAATTTAACCGTTACAAAGGTAAAAGTGAAAGTGGTCAAGTTTTTACACCAGACCATATTACAAGTTTGATGTACGAAATTATTGGTATAAACAAAGACGATATTATTCTTGATGCAGCTTGTGGTAGCGGAGCTTTTCTTGTAAAAGCTATGTGCAATATGATTAAAGAAGCAGGTGGAAACTCAACAGACAAAGCAAAAGAAATTAAACAAAATCAACTTTTTGGAATTGAATTTGACAAAGAAATTTACGCTCTTGCCTGTGCAAATATGCTTATTCATAAGGACGGTAAAACCAATTTAGAACAATTGGATAGCAGAACAGATGAAGCAAAAAAGTGGATTAAAAGCAAAAGAATTACAAAAGTTCTAATGAACCCACCTTTTGAAAACAAGTATGGCTGTATTGAAATTGTCGCAAATGTATTAGAAAGTGTTGATAGAGATACTATTTGTGCTTTTATTATGCCTGATAATAAACTTGAAACAAATCTAAACAAGACAAAGAAAATACTTCAAAAACATACACTTTCAAAAATTATAAAGTTACCACACGAAATTTTTAGTGGTACAACTACAAGTATATTTATTTTTAAAAGTGGCATTCCACAAAACAATAATAAAATTTTTGCGTGTGCAATTTTAGATGATGGATTAGAAACAATAAAAAATCAAGGCAGACAAGACATAAAAAACAAGTGGGAAGAAATTGAAAAATATTGGGTTGATGTTATTTACAAACAAAGTGGCGATAACTCAATTCAATGGCTTGACCCAAAAGAAAATTTGAGCTATAAAGTTCAAGAAAAACCATTTACAATAAGCGAACAAAACTTTAAGAAAATTGTGCTTGATTACTTGTTTTTCAAATCGAGCATAAATCCCATTGATTTAAAGAACAAAGTCCTTGATTATGTTTTATATGATAATGTTGAAACCGTAAATGAACCTTTAATAGAAATTATTCGCAGTAAAATAACTACGGAAACTAGTCGAAACATTATTGATATAAAAAAATGGAAAAGATTTATCATTTGTGGTAAAGACGGTATTTTTAAACTTATTCAGCCAAAAGCAAGAAAATTAACAGAATATTTGAATGATGGCGAAGTTCCGTTTGTTGCGTCAGGTGCATTTAACAATGGTATTGAAAAGTATGTAGAAACTGATGAAATATTAGATAAAGGAAATTGTATAACAGTTTCGGCAATCGGTGGTTTCTCATTTTACCAAGAGAAAGATTTTATTGGGCGTGGCGGTGCAGGTTCTGCAATTAAAATTTTATACAGCGACAAACTAAACGAAAAAAACGCTTTGTTTATTTGTGCAGTTTTACAAAAAACGCTTAATAAATATGATTATACGACAATGCTTTCAGGCGACAAATTGAAAAAAGAATTTGTATATCTTCCAGCAAAAAAAGACGGACAACCTGACTTTACATTTATGGAAAACTATATAGAAACATTACAAGAACAACTAAAAATGTGGGTATAAAAAAACACCGAACGGCTAACAGCAGTTTGGCAAAATGGCGGGTTCAGTGCTAAATTGAACATTCGGATTTCTAATAAACATTAGTGCTAAATTGAAAGTAAGTGCTTCTAAATCCGCCACTTCGCCAAGCTGCAAAACGTTAAATGCAATATATTTTCCGAACTTACGCTGAACGCTTCGCTCCTATTTTTTCGTTATATAATTTCTAAAAATGTAGCCGAAAAATTTTGCGTGATAAGTGAAATCTGAACCGAACTTTGTCGAAAAACTTTGTGTTCAAAATACGTTGCGTGAAACCAAGCTTTGCGAGACAAACCAAGTTTGCGTGACAATGGAAAGCCGAAAACCAACTTTGCGGATAAAGGTTGCTTTATTTATCAAGTTCCGAAAATATAAAACTGCATTTAACAGCGGTTTAAAAATATGGCTAGTTTCGGGAATATTTGAAATGGCGCAGTTGCTCAATTTAAAGTTTTGCGTATATTTGTGTTGGCTTGGTGTTGGGTTTTCGCCACATTTTTAAGCCTCAGAACGTTGTGCGTCATTTTACCCAAACTAAACGAAAAATACTTCATGGAAATTATAAATACCGAAAATGGAAATTTCAGCCTAAATGCAGAGATGGAAATCAATGCGAATAAAAAATTTGAAGAAGTAAACTATTTTGACTTAGATAAAACTATAAATGATATGGGAAATGGATACAAATGGATTTATTTCAAAAATGTCAAAATTGACAACCTTTACTTTTTTTTAAACGTATGTTTTTTTCAGAATAAAACCAAAATGATTACTTTTTCTTTTTCAGAGACTCAAGTAAAATCCCCAAGTTGGGATAATTGGAATGAAAACGAAGGAAAATTGAACCAACAGAAATTTGAAGATTGGTTAAACAAAACATTAGGTGAAAAAAGAAAATTTGACTGGGGTGAAATTTTTTCAGAACACGATTCAAAAGGAGGCGGAACCAACATTACTATTAATTATTTAATCTAAAAAACGAACGCACAACAGCGGTTTGCTTCAATGGCTACTTCCGGATTTTCCTGCGGAAAATCCGCTGCTGAATGGAATGTTTTGTTATATTTGTAATGGCTTGTTGTTGGTGCAACGCCACTGAGAGCAAGCCGCAGAACGTTAGCCATAATATTATGAATGAAAATTCCGAATATAAAAAGTTTAGTAAGGAAATCCAACATTGGGATTTTACTATTATACAACTTCCATCAGATAAACGAATAAATTCAACAAACGTTCGGATAGATTGCTTATCTCCAGCTTTAATAAAAAAAGGCTCTCAAAAAGAAAAAGAATTAATAACTGAATGGAACTCAGTTTTTCCTAAACTTGATAATGTTAGACGTTTAAAAATTGATGTTTACAATCAAGAAATTTTTGACGGCATCTGTAAAATACCAAATTTGGAACAGTTAACAATTACAAATTCAAATTTTACGAACTTAAGTTCAATCCATTTACTTAAAAACTTAAATCGCTTTGAATTTTTTAGAAATAATAAAATAACAGATATCGAACCTCTTTCGGAATTAAATCTTGAATATTTAAAATTTGAAGAATGTTTCAATATTTCAAATTATGAAATAATCGGAAATCTAAAAACATTAATTGGATTATCCATAAATGGCAATTGGACTGCGCCGAAAAATCTAAAACTTAATTCTATAAAAGCCTTTGAAAATCTAAATGAATTAATCCACTTTGATATTGAGTATTGCACTATTATAGACAAATCTTTTGATAGTATTCTAAAAATGGAAAAACTAAAACGCTTTGACTATTTAGGGAGAGTTGATAAAAAGACCGTTTTGGATATCCAAAATAAACATAAAAATCTTTGTTCAGGAAGCTTTCTAAATTAAAAATACTATGGCTAACAGCGGTTTGCTTCAATGGCTACTTCTGGATTTTCCTACGGAAAATCCGCTGCTGAATGGAATGTTTTGTTATATTTGTAATGGCTTGGTGTTGGTGCAACGCCACTGAGAGCAAGCCGCAGAACGTTATAAGCCATTTTATCTATGAAACCAATTATAATAATATTCACGTTTTTTTTGATGCTTTTATCATGCGAGGAAAAAGTTAGTCAATCCGCTACAAGGAAAAAAAACAATCAAGTATATACTGATACAATTTCTTATTCAAGTTTTATAGATAGTGTTGAGATTGATTCTGAAAAATTTTCTGCTATTAAAGAGAAACTCTATGATGAAAAAAAAATCGCACCTTTAATTGTTCTGAAAAAAGCAGATAGCTTGATAAAAGAATATTCTGAGAGTTATGAAAAAACAAACTTTTCATATGATTTGAATAAAATAAAAGATTTACATTTTTTAAAAGGTGAAATATTATATGAAAGAAATGATTTCCGAAATGCACTCAAAGAATTTTCTTTTGATACTATAGAAAGTTATACAATCGCAAGAGCAGCTACTTACATAAAGCTTAATCAATTCGATAAGGCTTTACAGAATATTAAATCTCAAGGAAATTTTGAAAACAAATGGTATTTGGCAAATTATTACGAAATTATTGGGAAAATAGATTCAGCAAAAGTTTTATACATTCAAGTATTTAATCGTTATCCTGAATATGAAGTTGGAAAGAATAGTGCAAATCGCTTGAAAGAACTTAACAAAAAGAAACCGAAATTGATAACGGAACTGATATTACCTACAAGAAAATAAAAAAAACGGCTTATAACAGCGGTTTGCTTCAATGGCTACTTCCGGATTTTCCTACGGAAAATCCGCTGCTGAATGGAATGTTTTGTTATATTTGTAATGGCTTGGTATAGGTGGCAACGCCACTGAGAGCAAGCCGCAGAACGTTGTATGTAATTTTAAAAAATCATCATGAAAAAAACACTTTTATTTTTATTTTTGAATCTTAATTTAGCTTTATTTTCTCAAGAATCGAAACTTAGCATTGAACTTAATTATCCAATTCCTGCAGACAATAATTTTATTGGAAAAAATTACACTGGAATAGTTGATATTGGAGGAAAATATAAAATTATTGACAAAGACGTTTTAGATTTTGGAATTGCTTTAAATGCTGGACTTTTGACATTTAATAATTCGAAAATTAATTCACCACAGAATTACAAAATTTATGCTTACCCAATACAACCAAAAATATTTTGTGAGTTTAACATCAAAAATATTAAAAAGCTTCATCCATACACTTCTCTTGGATATAGTTTCATAATATTCAAAGCAACTGGAACCAATAATGGATATGATATTTCAGACCTAAACGATACTCAAGCTGGGATTAACTTAAATTTCGGTTTATCTTATGATATTACAAGTAAATTTTTTGTTAATGGACAATTTGACTTTACAAAACTTCAAGAAGAAAATGGAATTCCAAATACTACATTTAATACAAATGTTAATTTAGTAAAACTTGGTGTTGGTTTAAGATTATAAAAAAACTACATACAACAGCGGTTTGCTTCAATGGCTACTTCCGGATTTTCCTACGGAAAATCCGCTGCTGAATGG
>NZ_CALBSN010000137.1 GCF_937967675.1 uncultured Flavobacterium sp.
ATAAAGTAAAGATAAAAAAAAAGCCCCGATAAAATCGGAGCTAATTTATATTTTAAGAAAAATTATGCTTTTTCACCTACGATTTCGTATGGTAACTCAACGATAACATCTCTGTGTAATCTAACTGACGCAGTATATTTACCTACACGTTTTACAACACCGCTAGTGATGAATTTTTTCTCAATTGAATGACCGTTAGCTTCTAATGCTTCCACGATGTTAGCGCTAGTAACTGAACCAAACAATTTATCACCACCTGCTTTAGCAGTAATTTTAATTTCTAAAGCTTTTAAAGCTTCAGCTAAAGCTTTTGCATCTGCAACAAGTTTAGCTTCTTTGTGCGCTTTTTGCTTTAAGTTTTCAGCTAAAACTTTTTTAGCAGATGGAGTTGCTAAAATAGCAAAACCTTGAGGAATTAAATAGTTACGACCGTATCCGTTTTTCACAGTTACTACATCGTCTTTAAATCCTAAATTTTGAACGTCTTGTTTTAAGATAAGTTCCATGTTGTTGTCCTTTTAATTAGAAGTTAGCCCGCCAAGAGAGACGAGGCAACAACTATATGTTAATGATTATTTTAATAAATCGGCCACGTATGGCATTAAAGCTAAGTGACGAGCTCTTTTAACAGCTACAGAAACTTTTCTTTGGTATTTTAATGAAGTACCTGTTAAACGTCTTGGTAAAATTTTACCTTGCTCGTTAACGAATTTCAATAAAAAGTCTGCGTCTTTGTAATCGATATATTTGATACCTGATTTTTTGAAACGACAGTATTTTTTAGTTTTGTTTGTATCTATGTTTAAAGGCGTAAGATATCTGATATCTCCGTCTTTTTTCCCTTTTGCAGATTGCTCTAATGTAGACATGATTAGTTTGTTTTAGATTTTAATTTTGCTCTTCTTCTTTCTGCCCAAGAAATTGCATGTTTGTCTAAAGACACAGTTAAGAAACGCATAACACGCTCGTCACGACGGAATTCAGTTTCAAATGCAAGGATAATTTCAGCTGGCGCTTTGAATTCGAATAAGTGATAAAAACCACTTTTTTTGTTTTGAATTTCGTAAGCTAATTTTTTTAAGCCCCAATCTTCTTTCGATACCATCTCAGACCCTTTAGAAGTAAGAAAATCTTCAAACTTGCTAACTGTTTCCTTTATCTGTTGTTCAGATAAAACGGGATTCAAGATGAAAACAGTTTCATAATGATTCATAATCTTTAAATTTATTTGTTATAAAATTGGGTGCAAAAATAATAATTTTATTTGAAATAACAAGCACAATCAATTATTAATTTTTACTTAAAAAAAACTTGTATTATTGTAATAATTATTCTACTTTTAACGTACTATAAAAAATATATGCCCATGAAATTGAATTGTATCGTTGTTGATGATAGTGCTATTCAAAGAATCACCATTACAAAATTGGTTAACGAATCAACATTATTAAACTTAATTGGAGATTTTGCTAATGCCCTTGAGGCTAAAAATTGTATTAACAACAATACGATTGATCTTATTTTTCTTGACATCGAAATGCCATTAATAAACGGATTTGACTTATTAGATGGTTTAAAAACAAAACCTCAAATCATATTTATTACTTCAAAAGCTGATTATGCAGTAAAAGCGTTTGATTATGAAGCTACTGATTTTCTTCAAAAACCTATTTCTAAAGAACGTTTCATTAAAGCCGTAAAAAAAGCTACAGAACTTCATGTTTTACGTTATGAAAATCATGAAGAAACTGGTGATAGCATTGTTATTAAAAGTAATTTAAAGAAACTTAAAGTGTATCTTTCTAAGATAAAATGGATTGAAGCCTATGGCGATTATATCAAAGTAGTTACTGATGACGAAAGTCATCTAGTATTATCAACTATGAAAGGTTTTGAAAAAGAACTTCCTGTTGGTAAATTCATTCGAGTACACAAATCGTACATTATCAATTTAGATAGGGTCGAGAAATTCAATAGTAAGTTTGCTGAAATTGGAACTACTAAAATACCATTAAGCCGAAATAAGAAAGAAGAAATTGTAAAAGCTATCGAAAACGCTTAATACACATCAACATCTACTTTTACCTTAATAGATCGATATTGCGGAACTGCTTCAAAACTCATGAGCACTTTCGCAATATTTTTTTTGGTGTTACCCAAATGTTTCTGAACCGGAATTTTAACCATAATCGTTCGAATATATTCATTACGAATTCTATTAATCGCTGGCTCTTCTGGACCCAAAACAGGCATATCTAAATTTTGAGACAGTACATTATACAACCACATAGAACCTTCTTTCAACTTATCAAAATCGCGATGTTTTAAAGTTAATTTTATCAATCTGAAAAACGGCGGATATTTGAAATTCTGGCGTTCGTAAATTTGTTCTTTATACATTGCTGTATAGTCATTACCCAAAACTTGTTGAATGGTGTTATGATATGGATTATACGTCTGAATCACTACTTTCCCTTTTTTCTCTGAACGCCCTGCTCTACCTGAAACTTGCATCATCATTTGATACGCTCTTTCGTAAGCTCTGAAATTAGGTTGATTTAATAAATTATCAGCATTTAAAATCCCAACTAATGTTACATTATCAAAATCTAAACCTTTGGCTAACATTTGCGTTCCTACCAAAACATCAATTTCTCTATTTTTGAAGGAATCGATTATTTTTTCGAAGCCGAATTTTCCTCGAGTGGTATCTTGATCCATTCTTCCAATATTTTTTTCTGGAAAAAGGGTTTTCAATTCCATTTCAATTTGTTCGGTTCCAAAACCTTTCGAAGTAACATCAACCGATTGGCAACTATGACAATGCGTTGGATTTGCAATCGAATGACCGCAATAATGGCAACGCAATTGATTTTTGAATTTGTAATACGTCAAACTCACATCGCAACTTGGACAATGCGGCACATGACCACACGTCATGCACTCCACATAAGGCGAAAATCCTCTTCGGTTTTGAAACAATATTACTTGTTCGCCTTTTGATAAAGTTTCCCTAATTTCCTCCAACAATTCATCAGAAAAATGCCCCGACATTTTCTTTCTGAAATATTTATCCTTTAAATCGACCAATTTGATTTCAGGCAAAACAACGTTGCCATAGCGCACTTTTAATTCGGTTAAACCGTATTTATTGGATTGCACATTATAATAGGTTTCCAAAGATGGAGTTGCACTTCCTAAAACCACTTTTGCTCCGTGCTGCTTTGCTAAAACTATAGCAGCATCACGGGCATGATATCGTGGTGCTGGATCATGCTGTTTGAAGGTTTGCTCGTGTTCTTCATCCACAATAATACATGCTAAATTGGAAAACGGAAGAAACAAAGCGCTTCGAACTCCAATAACCACTTTTGCTTTTGGAGAATTTTCTAAGACTTGATTCCAAACTTCAATGCGTTCGTTATTGGTATATTTCGAATGAAAAACAGCGACTTCATTTCCGAAATAAGCAGTTAATCGTTGAACTAATTGTGTAGTTAAGGTAATTTCAGGTAACAAAAACAAAACTTGTTTTCCTTCCTTAATATATTGTTCTAAAAGTTTGATGTAAATTTCGGTTTTACCTGAAGCGGTGACGCCGTGTAATAAATTAACATCAAAGGTTTTGAAATTTTCTTGAATACTATCAAAAGCTGCTTGTTGGGCTTCACTTAACGTGAATTGATTATCCTCTTCTTTATCGAATGCGACTCTATCTTGTGCAATGAAATATTCTTCGAAAATCGTTTTATCTACCAAAGATTTTACAATTGCAGCAGAACTTCCTGAAGTTTCAATTAGTTTTTTTACTGAAATTGGTGCTTTTTCACGAGCTTGTAATTGGAAATAATGTAAAACCAATTCGCGTTGTTTTTTGGCTTTAGATAAAACCTCTAACAACTCTGCCAATTGTTCTTGTTGTAAAAAAGATTCATGCAATTTGATGTAGCGGACTAACTTCGGTTTGTATTGCTCCGAAATTTCTTCTTGTAATACTAATGCGCCTTTCGCCAATAATCGATTAATGATTGGGAAAACCGTTTTCTTTCCCAAAATTTTAATCACATCTTGAACCGTAATCGAAGATTGGCTTTTTAAAGCTTCTAAAATTAGATATTCATCATCTTTAAGTTCATCCGAATCGATTTCGGAATTTTCTTTTGCTGAAATAATGGTTTCACTTTCCAAAATATATCCAGAAGGCAATGCACTTCGAAATACTTGACCAAGTGAACACATATAATAAGACGAAATCCATTTCCAATGCTCGATTTGATGAAGATTTACAACAGGTTTTTCATCTAAAATTTGATGAATTTCTTTTGCTTCGTATAATTGAGGAGGCGTATTTGTTTTATCTAACACCAAAGCCGTATAAATCTTCGTTTTTCCAAAAGGAACAGCCACTCGCATTCCAATATGAATGTAGTGAAATTCTGCTTCCGAAACCTGATAAGTAAAGGTTTTAGAAACTGCTAAAGGTAAAACGACTTCGATAAAATACAGCATAGAACAAATATAGTTGGAAAAAGAGAATAGAGAAAAGAAAAAAGAGAAAAGATGTTTGAAAGATGGAAGTTGGAAGCTCGAAGATGGAAGTTTTGTTTACAAAAAAGCGTCCTCAATTGAGAACGCTTCTGTTTGTATTTTTATGATTAAGATTATTTCCCTAACATTTCGTCTTTTAATTCTTTATCAGCAGGTTTGTCGCATAACCAGATTCCGAATAAAGCTTTTTTGAAATCGTGACCATCAATACTTCCTTTTTTAACTCCGTTTTTGTATACAACAACACCTTCGTTAGGAACATTGATGATGATAAAAATATCTCCTTTTTTGATTTCTTCTTTAAAGAAACCTTTGAATTTATCAATTTTAGCTTTTAATGGAGTAGTTTTCTTTCCTGTAGCATTTTCGAAACCTTCATTAATAGCCGAAATCATTTTATCAGAGGTAATTAAACCTGATACAATGTTTAATTTAATGGCAGCTCCTTCTTTGCTGTTCATAATTTCGTTGGCATTAGTACTCTTTTTTTCTAAATACAAAGCACCTACGTACATGTCCATAAACATTTTAACACGAGTTCCAGCTCCATTTAAAACTAAAGATTGACCTTCTAAATTTAATTTCGCATCAACTTTAACTCCTGAAACTGTTTTTTGTGCATTTACTGTAAACACAGTTACAATCAACATTAAAAATGTAATCACTTGTTTTCTCATAATCTAATTTTTTAAGTTTGGTTAAATATATAAATTTTTTCTTTTCAATTTTGAAATTGTTGCATTTAATTCGAAACCTAGTAACAAAACCATGCAGTTTATCCAAATATAAAACATCAGTACAAGAAGCGTACCAATTGAACCATAGAGCTCGTTGTACTTAGCAAATTTAGTTACATAAATTCCGAAAATATAAGAAGACAATATTATTAAAATTGTGGTAAATACAGCACCATAGCTAATAAAAGATATAGAAGAAGTTTCTTTTGCTCCGAATTTATATAGTATGGAAGTAGTAATTAAAATCATTAAAAGAATGAATCCGTATCTACTCCATTCAATTAATGCTATATCCGTTACTTCACCAAAAAGATTAATTTTTTGAATCATTACTTCAGCAACTACAATCGCAGCAACCGTGATTAGCAAAATCATCGACAACACTAAAGAAATGGCTAATGAAATAAAATATTGTCTGAAAAAACCTCTGGTAATAGTAATGTGGGCCGACATTTCAAATCCGCCTAAAATGGCATTAATTCCGTTAGTCATCAACAAAATAGACAAAATAAAACCTGATGAAAGTAAGCCTTGGTGACTAGTTTCCATAATATCTTTCAAAATAGCTTCAATAGCTTCGTAAGTATTGGGTGGAACTCCTTCTTCCACAAACTCTAAAAAATCGGCTTGGAAATTTTCCAAAGGGATAAACGGAATTAAATTCAAGATAAATAAAGCAAACGGAAATAATGCCATGAAGAAACTAAACGCAATTGCACTTGCTCTATATGAAAAAGCACCTTTGAAAATTCCCAAAACATAAAGCTCTAAAATATCATAAAGCGATAAACCTTCTAACGTTTTTAGTTTTATGGCTTTTGTAAGCGAAACTAATTGTCTTACAAGAGGAATTTTATTGAGTTTATTTTCTATTTCTTCTGACATACATTATATTGCTTTTAGGCTTAAATCCATATTGTAAACTGAATGTGTTAAAGCACCTGAAGAAATATAATTGACGCCACATTCAGCATAATGACGAATGGTTTTTTCATTGATATTTCCTGACGATTCTGTCAAAGATTGATTTCCAATCATGGCTACCGCTTTCTTCGTAGTTTCGTAATCGAAATTGTCTAATAAAATTCGGTAAACGCCGCCAGCATCTAAAATTTGTTGCACTTCGTCTAAATTTCTGGCTTCTACAATGATTTTTAAATCTTTGTTATTATCAATTAAATATTGCTTTGTCTTTGCAATCGCTTGCGGAATTCCTCCAGCAAAATCGTTGTGATTGTCTTTCAACATAATCATATCGTACAATGCAAAACGATGATTTTCACCACCTCCGATTTTTACCGCCCATTTTTCGATGGCACGAATCCCTGGTGTGGTTTTTCTAGTATCTAAAATTTTAGTTTTTGTACCTTCTAGCAAATCAACAAACATTTTGGTTTTTGTTGCGATGGCGCTCATTCGTTGCATCGAATTCAACACCAAACGCTCTGCTTTTAAAATAGATTGTGAACTTCCTGAAACATGAAAAACAACATCACCATATTTTACTCTTTCACCATCATTGATAAAAGTTTCCACTTTCATGTCTTTATCCACATAATGAAAAATCATTTTAGCGAATTCTACTCCTGCGATAATCCCTTCATCTTTAACTAATAACTTCGCTTTTCCTTGTGCTGAAACTGGAATACAAGCTAACGAACTATGGTCGCCATCTCCAACATCTTCGCGAATGGCATTGCTAATGATTAATTCTAATTCTTTTTGAAATTGCGCTTCTGAAATCATGATTTATTAATTGAATTGCTAATGTAAGAAATCCTTTGAAGTTTAAAAAATATTGAGCTCTTAAAAACAAAAAACTCCCAGATAAATCTGAGAGTTTCTTTATGATTGAATTTTAAATTCGATTAAGATAAAGCTGCTTTTACTTGGTCAGCTGCTTCTTGGAATTGTACTGCAGATAAAATTGGCATACCAGAATTATCGATTAATTCTTTAGCGATTTCTGCATTTGTTCCTTGTAAACGAACGATGATTGGCACTTTAATAGCGTCACCCATGTTTTTGTAAGCATCAACAACACCTTGAGCAACACGGTCACAACGAACGATTCCACCAAAAATGTTAATTAAAATAGCTTTTACGTTTGGATCTTTTAAGATGATACGGAAAGCCGTTTCCACACGTTTCGCATCAGCAGTTCCACCTACGTCTAAGAAGTTAGCTGGCTCAAAACCTGCATACTTAATTAAGTCCATAGTAGCCATTGCTAAACCAGCTCCGTTTACCATACAACCTACAGTTCCATCTAAATCAACGTAGTTTAATCCTACTTCTTTAGCTTCTACTTCGATTGGGTTTTCTTCTCTAACGTCTCTCATTTCAGCATATTTTGCTTGTCTGAATAAAGCGTTATCGTCGATATTTACTTTAGCATCAACTGCTAAGATTTTATTGTCAGATGTTTTTAATACTGGGTTGATTTCAAACATAGATGAATCAGAACCGATATAAGCTTTGTATAAAGCATCGATAAATTTCACCATTTCTTTGAAAGCTTCACCAGATAAACCTAAATTGAAAGCAATTTTTCTAGCTTGGAAACCTTGTAATCCGTAAGCAGGATCAATTTCTTCTGTAAAAATTAAATGTGGAGTGTGCTCAGCTACTTCTTCGATATCCATTCCACCTTCAGTAGAATACATAATCATATTACGACCCGTAGCTCTGTTTAATAACACAGAAACATAGAATTCAGAAGTTTCGCTTTCACCAGGATAATAAACATCTTCAGCAATTAATACTTTGTGAACCGTTTTTCCTTCTGGTGGAGTTTGTGGGGTAATTAACTGCATTCCGATGATTTGCTCAGAAATTTCAGTTACTTGGTCTAAGTTTTTAGCTAACTTAACTCCTCCTCCTTTTCCTCTACCTCCAGCATGGATTTGTGCTTTTACTACGTACCAACTTGTACCTGTTTCAGCAGTTAATTGTTTTGCTGCAGCTACCGCCTCAACTGGATTGTTTGCAACAATACCACGTTGAACACGTACTCCATAACTAGCTAGGATTTCTTTACCCTGATATTCGTGTATGTTCATAATTGTTATGCGTTTATCTTGTTTAAAAAAGTGCCACAAAAATAGCAAAGTAATTTTTAATGCACTAACTTTTTTTCGTTTAATTTGGGAATTTGATATACATAATCTTATTAAAACTGCAACTCTAAAAAAACACAAATGTTACAAATAAAACATTTTGTTATATTTTGTTAATAATTGTTTTAAAAATTGCATGAAGTAAATATTGAATTAATTTTGCATCAAATTAAATCAAAAATGAAACCAGAAGTATTACAACAATTAGCAACAGAATTTGGGAGTCCTTTATATGTTTACGATGCGGAAAAAATTGCCATTCAATACAACCGATTACAAAACGCCTTTAGCAAAGTAGAACGTTTTAAGGTGCATTATGCCGTTAAAGCTTTATCGAATGTTTCTGTTTTGAAATACTTAAAAAGTTTAGGTTCTGGATTGGATACGGTTTCTTTGCAAGAAGTGCAATTGGGATTACATGCAGGAGTTGAGCCGAAAGATATCATTTACACTCCAAATGGTGTTTCGATGGAAGAAATTGAAGAAGTAGCGCAATTAGGTGTGCAAATTAACATTGATAATTTATCGATTTTAGAGCAATTTGGTACAAAACACCCAACAATTCCAGTTTGTATTCGAATTAATCCTCATGTAATGGCAGGCGGAAATGCGAATATTTCGGTAGGGCATATTGATAGTAAATTCGGTATTTCGATTCATCAATTGCCTCATATTTTGAGAATTATTGAAAATACGAAAATGCACATCAACGGAATCCATATGCATACGGGTTCGGATATTTTAGATGTAGAAGTATTTTTATATGCAGCCGAAATTTTATTCGAAACGGCTAAAAATTTCCCAGAACTGGATTTTATTGATTTTGGAAGTGGATTTAAAGTACCATACAAAAAAGGAGATATTGAAACTAATGTAGAAGAATTTGGAAGAAAATTAACGAAACGTTTTTTAGCCTTCGAAAAAGAATATGGTCGCCCATTAACTTTAGCGTTTGAACCAGGAAAATTCTTGGTAAGCGAAGCGGGTTATTTCTTAGCGAAAGTAAATGTAGTAAAACAAACTACCTCAACAGTTTTTGCTGGAATTGACTCAGGATTCAATCATTTGATACGTCCAATGTTATATGGTGCGCAACATCATATTGAAAATATTTCTAACCCAAAAGGAAAAGAACGTTACTACTCGGTAGTAGGTTATATCTGTGAAACCGACACTTTTGCAAGTAACCGAAGAATTACTGAAATTCACGAAGGTGATATTTTATGTTTTAGAAATGCCGGTGCTTATTGCTTTTCAATGGCATCTAACTACAACTCACGACTAAAACCAGCGGAAGTACTTTGGAAAGACGGAAAAGGACACTTAATCAGAGAACGCGAAACGTTTGATGATATTTTGAAAAATCAAGTGATGATTGAAGTGTAAACACGAATTTCACGAATTAGCACGAATGAAAAAGCATCAAATTTTAGTTTGATGCTTTTTTGTTATTTTTCTAAAACCTCCAACAAAACTTTACCACCAGAACTATTTGGCATGGTAATTTTCAGCATTTGGGTAACTGTTGGAGCAATTTGTGTGATTTCTTTTCTATCGTGAGTTTGACCTTTTTTGATGTTCCAGCCAAAGAAAATTAAGGGTACATGCGTATCATAAGAATAAGGCGAACCATGCGTTGTTCCGGTTGAAGAATATTCTACATAACCTGGTTTAAAAATCATGATAAGTTCCCCGTTTTGTGTTGGGTCGTAGCCTTTTGTGATGAAGTCTAAATAATAATCACTTGGATTTCCGTTGGTAATTTCTTCTTCGGTGTAAACTCGTTTGATGTAGTCTTGTTTGTGTAAATAATCTTTGAAGGTTTGTTTTACATCTTGTAAATTCAAGCCTTTTGCTTTTACTTTTGCTTTATCGAAAAACACATTGTAATTTGAGTAATCTAATACTAAGTTTTCACCAAAAGTAGTTTCCGAAAACTCTTTTAAGTCTTTCTGGATGTTTTTATAATTGATGTTATCTACTTTGTATTTATTGTCTTTCAAATAGGTTACATTCTCAGCTCCAGCGTGATCTGCCGTTAAGAAAACCATATAATTTCCTTTTCCAACCGTTTTGTCTAAGTAAGCTAAGAAATCAGCAATCGTTTCATCTAAACGTAAATAAGTGTCTTGTAATTCTATTGAACGTGGTCCTAAAACATGTCCGATATAATCCGTTGAAGAGAAACTTACGGCAAGAAAATCGGTGATGTTGTCTTTTCCTAAATTTTCGCTTTCAATGGCTTTTTTAGCAAAATCGGCTAATAAATTATTTCCATAAGGCGTTGAACGAAGAATTCCAGCATCGTTTGCATCATACATATCTTGTAAATTGTATGGCATAAACGGCGCTTTTTTATACAATTTTCCTTCGTATGGATTGTTATCAGTTAAACTTTCGTTATAGGTTTCTTTTGGTTTTAGTAAATCCCAACCTTTGGTTACATATTTCAAATAATTTTTCTCAGCATTGAATTGCGTTGCCCAATCTGGAAGTTTTTCTCCGTAATAAGTACTCGAAATAAACGCACCTGTTTTACTATACCAAAAGGCCCAATCCGCAAAATGCCCTGCTGGAAGAATCGCGCCTCTATCTTTGATACTGATTCCGATAACTTTTCCTTTAAAATTGGTTGATAACTTCAATTCGTCAGTAATCGTAGAACTTTGCAAGTTTCTTGGCGACATTTTACCTTCTTTTTTGGAATCATCACCAATAGTTGAAACCGTTTCGTCATCGGTACAATACATTTCTTTTCCTGTTGCTTTATTGAACCATTCGTTACCTACAATTCCGTGAACAGCAGGAGTAGTTCCAGTGTATACAGAAGCATGACCAGGTGCGGTATAAGTTGGCATGTAGTTATAATGAGTATTATTGAAAGTGTATCCTTCTTTCATTAATCGCTTGAAACCATTCTCGGAAAAATCGTTTGAAAAACGGTATAAATATTCCATTTTCATTTGGTCTACTACAATTCCTACTACTAATTTAGGTCTATCTTGTGCTGAAATTAGCGAAGAAACAAGTAATACTGATACAACTAAGGCTTTTTTCATTTTAAAACTATTTTATACAAAAGTACGTTTTTGATGTAAATGGAATGTTAATAAATATAAAAATGACTTTTTATTGCATTTAATAAAAAGTCATTTTAAATATAATTTAGAATTATTTCTTCTTTGCAGGCTTATCTTCAAGAACTGTCATATTATAAGCAATAATCATATCTTCATAGGTAATGTACAATTGATTTCTACCTCCTTGTTTCTTTCTGGTGTATATCGCTAAAGTACATTCTACTCCGTTATTATCCACACAATTGAATTTTACTACATCATCATCACCAATCGTTTCTTGGTTTCCATATTTCATAATAGAAAACAGCTGAAGTACTTCTGAATAAACCACAATTCTGTGACTTTCCATATCTAACAAAACCGTCATTTCTGATTTTTGCAATTTAGACCAATCGCTCCAATTTCCTTTTTTGTCTTTCTGACTTACCATATAACCAGAAGTTTTAAAATTAAACTTTTGAGCATAAGATGTAGCCGATGCAAAAAACAAAAACAATAGTATGTATTTTAAACTCTTCATTTCGTTGTTATATTAAAATTCAAAGGTAGTAACCTCTTTTTTAGCCAAGTTAAATTCGGCTATGATATTATCAACAATAGTTTCAACAGGTAAAATATCGTGAATTAATCCTGCAATTTGACCAATTTCTAATTCGCCTTCTACTAAATCACCTTCAAACATTCCTCTTTTAGCTCTTCTTTTTCCTAGTAAATTCTCTAAATCTTCTTTTGACGGACATTTGGTATACAATTCCTGAACATCGTTGTAAAATTTATTCTTGATTAATCGAACGGGTGCCAATTCTTTTAACGTTAATTGCGTATCACCTTCACCTGTTTCAACAATTGTTCGCTTGAATTCATCATGGGCCGAACTTTCCGTTGAAGCAGCAAAGCGACTTCCCATCTGAACGCCATCGGCACCTAACGTCATAGCGGCTAGCATTCCTCTACCGGTTGCGATTCCTCCTGCGGCTATTAATGGAATTGAAATTTGTTCGCGCACCATTGGAATTAAAGTTAACGTTGTCGTTTCCTCTCTTCCATTGTGTCCGCCGGCTTCAAAACCTTCCGCAACCACTGCATCTACTCCCGCTTCTTGTGCTTTTAATGCAAATTTTGAACTACTTACCACATGAACTACTGTAATGCCGTTCTCTTTCAAGAATGGTGTCCAAGTTTTTGGATTTCCTGCCGAAGTAAAAACAATTTTCACACCTTCTTCTTTCAGAATTTGCATGATTTCTTCAATGTTAGGATACAACATTGGAACGTTTACTCCGAATGGTTTATCGGTTGCTTTTTTACATTTTTGAATGTGTTCTCTTAACACTTCTGGATACATGGATCCAGCACCAATTAAACCTAATCCGCCTGCATTACTAACAGCACTTGCTAATTTATAACCACTGTTCCAAATCATTCCACCTTGAATAATAGGATATTTTATGTTAAAGAGTTGGGTAATTTTATTCATTATAATTTCAGTACTTTTCCTTGAGATGTTTTATTTTTAGTTTTCAATTGGTAAAAATACAAACCTGATGCCAAATTATCTAACGATATTGTTGAATTTGTATCAGAAATTGAAAACGATACCACTTGTTGCCCAATATTATTGAACAATACAAATTGACTTGGAGTTTCTGAATTAGGAATTATAATCGTAAGTCTGTCTTGCACTGGATTTGGATATAACAAAACAAAATCATTTTCATAATTGTTAGTTGATAAAGCATTTGTAAGAGCCAATTGAAAATCGGGCACGCCATATCCTTTATAAATTGTAGGATTATTATACAAATCAGCCGATTGCTTAACAAATTGAACAACTTGAGCATTTGTCATGTTAGGAACAGCCGACCAAAAAGAGGCAACCATTCCTGCCATTATAGGACTTGAGAATGAAGTTCCACTTGCGGTTGTAATTCCTCCAGAAGTATTACTTACCGTAGCACTTAAACCCTTAGCACAAACATCAGGTTTTACTCTACCATCTGAAGAAGGTCCGATAGAACTAAAAGAAACATAATTTTCAGAAGCATCAACCGCTCCAATAGTTAAAGTTGTACTTGCATCCGCAGGAGTTGCAATATGAGGATTTGCTGAATTTCCAGAATTTCCTGCACTTGTTACACAAATCATACCTTTTGAAAAAGCCATATCTGCTCCTCTTGAAATAAATGCTTTCGTTCCATTCATATCAGCATAGGTATAACTATAATTAGGATTATCGTATGTAAAATATCCTAAAGAGGTATTTATAACATCAACTCCCAAACTATCTGCCATTTCTGCTGCTTCCACCCAATACGATTCTTCAACAGGATTTTCTGAATTGACATCTTCGGTAATAAATAAATAATATTGAGCATCAGGAGCAGTTCCAACTAATTGATTATCTACATAACCACCCATACAAGACAATACATTTGTTCCATGAGAACCTCTTGTATAAAAAGAGGTATTTCTATCAGGAAAATTATAACCTCCTAAAATTTGATTATTGTCACGTAAACGTTGGAAAGTACTTGCGGTATCAACTCCTGGAAAACCAGCATCCATAACAGCAATCATTTTACCTTGTCCAGTATAATTTTGTTGGTGCAACAAATGCCCGTTTAACATTTGTATTTGATTTGAAGATTCTCCGTAATTGTAATCTACCAAAACTTCAAGTTGCTTATTGACAGCTTGTAAATTGTTAGTTGATGAATTAGAACTTGATCTTAAGTTTAAATTTCTATCAGCAAATTCAATTCGATTTACAAAAGGCAAACTATTTAGCGCTTGTATATCTGACTGTGAACCTCTAATATGTAAAGCATTTAACCATTTTGATTTTGCCATCACTGTAATTCCGTTTGAAGCAACTACTTGGTCAATATAATTTTGGGAAACAGGTACATCAGTATTATTTAAAGCGATTCCCTGTATCGTTCTTCTGTCTAAAGAACGTTGGGTTAACATTTGCAAAGGGTTATTCAAATAAAAAACCGCATCTGGTTTATCATTGAAATACACCCAAGCATCTTGTTGAGAAAAGCAAAAATTAAAAACCAATAATGTAAAAAGTAGTAATTTCTTCATAGAATTAGGGTTTACAAACCAAATTTAGTAATTTTTATTAAAGAAACTACAATTGTAATTTAAGCAATTACACCACTTCCTAGAATTTCATCATTTATATGCCAAGCTACAAATTGTCCTTCTGTAATGGCAGATTGCGGGTGCTCAAATACTACATACATGCCGTCTTTGAATTGATGTAAAGTCGCTTTTTGTAAAGGTTGACGATAACGAATTCGTGCCATTACTTCCATTTTTTCACCTTCTTTCAAGGCTAAATCTTCTCTTATCCAATGTATTTCATCATTTGCAATAAATAGTGCTTTTTTAAACAAACCTGGATGTTGGTTTCCTTGCCCTGTATATACAATATTCTTTTCAACATCGGTTTCAATAATAAATAAAGGTTCTTTTGTTCCTCCAACATTTAAACCTTTACGTTGTCCTTTTGTAAAGTAATGAGCACCTTGATGTTTGCCCATAACTTTTCCTGGCACTTTTGAATAATCAATTCTTCTTGATTCGAATGCAAATTCTTCTTCTTCGGAATTGAATTGAGGTTGTTCTTGATGATATATTTCAGCTTCTGCTGGAATTTCTATAATTACACCCTCTTTTGGCTGTAATTTTTGTTGTAAAAACTCAGGCAAACGTACTTTTCCTATAAAACAAAGTCCTTGCGAATCTTTCTTTTCAGCAGTAATCAAATCTAATTTGGCTGCAATTTCCCGAACTTCAGGTTTGGTTAATTCACCAATTGGGAATAACGCTTTCGAAAGTTGTTCTTGCGATAATTGACAAAGAAAATACGATTGGTCTTTGTTTCCATCTTTTCCTGCTAACAATTGAAATACTTCTTTCCCATCTTTTTCAATAGTTCCTTTACGACAATAATGTCCCGTTGCCACATAGTGAGCTCCAAGAGACATGGCGATTTTCATAAAAACATCAAACTTAATTTCTCGGTTACACAATACGTCAGGATTTGGAGTTCTACCTTTTTCGTATTCGTTAAACATATAATCAACGATTTTCTCTTTGTATTGTTCCGACAAATCAACTGTTTGAAATGGAATTCCTAGTTTTTCGGCTACTAATAAAGCATCATTGCTATCTTCTAACCACGGACATTCATTAGAAATTGTTACCGAATCATCATGCCAATTCTTCATGAATAACCCAATAACTTCATATCCTTGTTCTTTTAACAAATAAGCGGCAACACTCGAGTCTACTCCACCCGAAAGTCCTACTACTACTCTTTTCATTTATTCTTGTCCTCCTTTTTCTTTTTTTAAATCTTCAAGTGTTTTTGAAACTTCTTTAGTATTTCTTTGTTCGTATTTTATCAATTCTTGACTAAACTTTGCTGCTTTTACTTGTTTGATAACCTTATTATTTTCATAAAATTTCCAAATTCCAACTCGTTTCCCGTTTAGATAATTACCCTCATACATTTTATTACCTAAACCATCATAATAATACGCTGGACCATCATAAACATTATTTTTATAAATTTGAGAATCAATTAATTCACCTTTTTCTGAGTACGTTTTTGAAGCTCCTTCTTTGATACCTAATTTATAATTAGTTTCTTCTGCAATCGTTCCATCCTTATAAAATACTTTTCGAACACCGTCAAGTTTACCGTCTTTGTAATATTCTTGCGACATCAATTGTTTCGACTCGAAATGATAATATTTCCATTCACCTACGGGAAGTTTATTTACCAATTTCCCTTCACTTACTTTATTTCCTTTTTGATCATAAAAAACCGCATAACACGAACCATCACCTTTAGAAA
This sequence comes from uncultured Flavobacterium sp., assembly GCF_937967675.1. Classification (GTDB taxonomy): domain Bacteria; phylum Bacteroidota; class Bacteroidia; order Flavobacteriales; family Flavobacteriaceae; genus Flavobacterium. Next base: position 16,358 of record NZ_CALBSN010000137.1, read on the forward strand.
AATCTCTTGTTGCAATTACAGTTCCGGCTTTTGTATCATCAAAATACTTAAAAATACCCGTTTCTTTTCCATGATTGAAAGTTCCTTCATATCGAATTCGATTTGATTCTTTATGTGTACCTCTCCATAATCCGTGACGATTTCCTTTATCGTCTAGTTGATTGACTTTATCTTGTGCAATAACAAGCAAATTTCCTAAAAATAAAAACACAAAAAATAATTGCTTCATTTTTTAAATTTTGTTTAATTAATTAATTACTAATTACCTGTAAAACAATGAGAAAATCAAATATTAGACCAAATACATATTAAACAAAAAATAAATAAGCGTTAAATGTGAGGTAAAATCGCATTTATTATTTTTTTGTTTGTTTAAAATTTTATAGTTTTGGTTAAACAAAAAATAAATCCCTATGAAAAACTTTGCAAAATTAATGAAATTAACATTACTAGTTGTTACATCTACGTTAATGTTTTCTTGTTCAGATGACGATAGTTCATCTCAAAAAAAATCAATTACTGATATTGCATCAGAAAATCCTAATTTATCAGTTCTAGTTGATGCTTTAAACCGAGCTGGACTATCTGAAACACTAGATCAGAGCGGTTCATATACCGTTTTTGCACCAACCAATCAAGCTTTCTTAGATTTTTTAGATGTTAATGGATTTGAATCACTTGATGATGTTCCTATTCCTACCCTAACACAAGTACTTTTAAATCATGTTGTTAATGGAAGAAATTTATCATCTGGACTCACAACTGGTTATGTCAAGACTTTAGCTAAGGGTAGTGCTTCATCTACAAATACATTAAGCATGTTTATTAACACTGCTTCAGGTGTTAGATTAAACGGAGTATCTAGTGTAACTTCCACTGATATTATTGCTAATAATGGCGTTATTCACGTAGTGGATGCAGTAATTGGATTACCTACAATTGTAACACATGCAACTGCAAATCCAAACTTCAGTACTTTAGCTACATTATTAACACAACAAGAGTTAGTTGGAACTCTTAATGGAACAGCAAGTTCTCCATTCACTGTTTTTGCCCCATTAAATAGCGCATTTGATACCGCAACACTAAATTTATACAGTGGATTGAATGCAACACAAAAAACTGCTGTATTAACCTATCATGTTGTTCCTGGTGCCAATGTTTTATCTAATGCAATTCCATCAGGTCCAATAACTACTTTTGAAACTGGAACTTTTACAATTTCAGGAACAGTAATTACAGATGAACAAAACAGAACAACTAACATTGTCGCAACTGACGTACAAGCTTCGAATGGTGTAATACATGCTGTAAATAAAGTATTATTACCAAACATAAATTAATTCGTTTCTATTAATAAAATTGCTATGAACAAAAACGCTTTCCTATGGAAAGCGTTTTTTTATGTTCCTAATTCAACAGCTCTTGCATTTGCGGCTTCAATACCTTCAATTATATTTTCTTTAAGTTTCTTTTGACTAAAAACAGTCAAAGCGGCCTCTGTAGTTCCACCCTTTGAAGCGACACGTTGAATCCAAGCTTCGTTTGACAATGTACTTCTATTTTGCAATTGTACCGAACCTAAAAATGTTTTACTTACCAGAAAATCAGCTTCAGACGCTGAAAAACCTAATTTAATAGCTGACTCAATCATAGCTTGCATAAAATAAAACACATAAGCAGGTCCGCTTCCTGATATGGCTGTGGCTGCATTTAGCATTTCTTCTCTTTCGATATAAATCGATTTTCCTGTAGTGTTAATTAAATTCTGAACAATGAACAGTTCTTTTCTATCCACAGCATTTGAAGCGCAAAAAACGGTCATTCCCTCACCTATTTGTGTTGGAATATTTGGCATAGAACGAACAATTTTAGTAACTCCTAATTGCTTTTGCATCATATCAATTGAAATTCCAGCCATAACCGATAAGACAACATGTTCAGGATTTAAAAACGCTTTTATTTCAGACGCTAATTGTTTGAAATCTTGCGGTTTTACAGCTAAAATTAAAATATCTGATTCGAAGATTTGGGGATTTGGTTCTGTGTAACAATTGGTTGCATCAATTCCGAAACTATTCTTTTCTTCGATTTTTGTTTTGTTCAAAATTAAAACATCTGAAGTTCCTACAAATCCCGAACTCATAAAACTATTGGCATAGGTTTGCCCCATATTACCAAATCCGATAATCGCTATTTTCATTACTCGTGTAAAAAAGAAACCCTGTCGTTTAGACAGGGTTTATATTTAGATAAAATTATTTTTTCTTTTGTGCGGCCTTTTGAGCTTCTGCTTGCTCCATCATTTCGCGCATTTTTCTTTGGAATTTACTTTCCTTTTTCTCTTTGGTTTTATTCTCCTGAATTTGAGCGTGAATTTTGTCTTCTTTCACAATGTAGTTTTTAATAACCAACATAATACCAATAGTAATTAAGTTAGAAATAAAGTAATACAAACTCAATCCAGACGCATAATTATTAAAGAAGAACAACATCATTAATGGGGAAATATAAATCATAATTTTCATGATTTTACCCATATCTGGCATACCTTCTTGTGGTGGTGTACTCATCGCTTGGTCACCTGTTGTCATTTTCATGTAGAAGAAAATTGCTATAGAAGCTAAAATTGGGAACAAACTCACGTGACTTCCATAAAATGGAATATGGAAAGGCAATTGATAAATGCTATCATAAGAAGACAAATCGTCTGCCCATAAGAATGATTTTTGTCTTAAATCGAACATCGATGGAAAGAACTGAAACAACGCATAGAAAATAGGCATTTGCATCAAAGCTGGTAAACATCCTGCCATAGGATTCACGCCAGCTTTAGAATACAACTTCATTGTTTCTTGTTGTTTCTTCATTGGATTGTCTTTGAATTTTTCATTCAATTCTGCAATTTCAGGACGTAAAACCTTCATTTTTGCTTGTGACAAGTAGGATTTATAAGTAACTGGCGACATTACAATACGAACTAAAATCGTAAACAAAACAATCGCAATTCCGTAACCAATTCCTAAAGCAGAAATAAATCCGAAAACTGGGATAAAAATGTAACGGTTAATCCATCCGAAAATTCCCCAACCTAATGGCATGATTTCGTCAAGATTTTTATCGTAACCATTTAAAATTTCATATTTCGCTGGACCATAATACCAATTCATATTATAGTTTAAAGCGCCATTTTTAAATTCTAAAGGGACTTGAGCGGTGAAATTTTTAGTAAAAACGGTGTCAACTTTTTCATCATCAACTAAATTATCTGATTTGAATTTAGCTGTTTTGAATTTTGTATCTGTTAATAAAATAGAGGTAAACAAATGTTGTTTGAAAGCGATGTAAGAAACGTCATTAGCTTCATCTTCAGAATCTTTTGCAGCGTTTAAATAATCGTCTTTTCCATCTTCATATTCGAAAACTAACTCAGTATATCTGTTTTCATACGAAACACTTTTCTCGTTTCTGTATGATTTTAGTTGCCATTCTAAATCCAATGGTTTTGAAGTATCTACTACTTTTTCTAATCCTTGAGAACGAATAGCAAAGTCTAACATATATTCGTTAGGTTTCAATACATAACGATATTCTAAAAATTGATCTGGACCCGCTTTTAACTGCATCGTTAAGACTTGATTTTTACCCTCAGTAGTTAACTTAGGTTCAAAATACATGTCTTTTGTATGCAAGGTTCTGTTATCCGTTGTATTTAAAGCAATGTCTAATGAAGCATTGTTATCTTTAATAATTTGAACTGCTTTTTTCGAATTTTTCTCAAATTGATCAAATCCTAAAATCGTTGCCTCTGTAATGTAACCACCCTTGTTCGAAATTTTAAGCGATAAAACTTCATTTTTAATTTCGGTAACAGCATCAGTAGCTGATGGAAGTGTTGCAGAATATCCAAACGAACCTAATTGCGCTTGAGCTGCAGCATTTTTAGTAGAATCTGCTACTGGCGTTGCGGCAACAGTAGAAGTTACGGTTTTAACTTCTTTGGCTTGTTTTTCAACTTGCTCTTTTTTCTCTTTTTCCTTTAATTCTTCTGGTGTTGGAGCGTTAGAATATAACATCCAAATTAAAATTCCAGAAATCAATACAAATCCGATAATCGAATTAAGGTCTAATTTTTTTTCTTCCATCTAATTATTAGTGTTCAGTCCCGATAGTTATCGGGAGTATTAAGTTAACAACTTATTTATTCTTATGTTGTACAGCAGCGGCTACAAAACTCACAAAAAGTGGGTGCGGATTAGCGACTGTACTTTTATATTCAGGATGGTATTGAACGCCGATAAAGAAAGGATGTGTAGGAATTTCAACAATTTCTACCAACTTCGTATCTGGATTTACTCCTGAAGCTACTAATCCTGCTTTCTCTAATTCGTTTAAATACGCACCATTGAATTCATAACGGTGACGGTGGCGCTCCATAATCTCTGTTTTGCAATAGATTTTTTGTGCCAACGTATTTTCTTTTATGCTACATTTCCATGCGCCCAAACGCATAGTTCCTCCTTTATTTTCAATATTCTTTTGCTCTTCCATTAAATTAATAACTGGATGAGCAGTACTTTCATTCATTTCGGTTGAATTGGCATCCGCATAACCTAAAACGTTACGTGAATATTCAATTACTGCCATTTGCATTCCCAAACAAATTCCGAAAAACGGAATGTTATTTTCTCTTGCATAACGAACCGTGTCGATTTTTCCTTCAATTCCACGACCGCCAAAACCTGGTGCAACAAGTATACCATCTAAATCTTTCAACTGACTTTCTGCCGAATTGGCATCTAAATACTCCGAATGAATCGAAATGACATTCACTTTTGTCTCATTAGCCGCTCCAGCATGAATGAACGCTTCTAAAATCGATTTGTAAGAATCTTGCAATTCTACGTATTTTCCAACCAAACCGATGTTTACTTCGTGCTTTGGATTTTTCAATCTAAATAAGAACTCGTTCCAGTTATTTAAATCTGGAGTATTTTTTTCTGGTAAATCTAATTTCTTCAAAGCTACTCTATCCAATCCTTCTTCCAACATTAAATTTGGAACTTCATAAATAGTAGACGCATCAATCGATTGAATTACCGCTTCTTTTTTCACATTGCAGAACAACGCTAATTTCTGACGTAAATCTTGCGACAATTCGTGTTCTGTACGACACACTAAAATATCCGCTTTGATTCCGCTTTCCATTAAGGTTTTTACTGAATGTTGTGTTGGTTTCGTTTTCAATTCTCCGGCAGCAGCCAAATATGGCACTAACGTTAAATGAACAACGATTCCGTTATTTTCACCTAATTCCCAAATCAATTGTCTAACTGACTCGATGTAAGGCAATGATTCAATATCTCCAACAGTTCCTCCAATCTCAGTAATTACAATATCATAATCACCCGATTTTCCAAGTAACTGCATGCGTTCCTTGATTTCGTTTGTGATATGAGGCACCACTTGAACCGTTTTTCCTAAAAATTCTCCTCTACGCTCTTTTTCAATAACCGAAAGATACACTCTTCCTGTAGTTACGTTGTTCGCTTGAGAGGTAGGAACGTTTAAAAAACGCTCGTAGTGACCTAAATCCAAATCCGTTTCGGCTCCATCGTCTGTTACATAACATTCTCCGTGTTCGTAAGGATTTAATGTTCCTGGGTCTACGTTGATGTATGGGTCAAACTTTTGAATGGTCGTTCGATATCCTCTGGCTTGCAATAATTTGGCTAACGAAGCTGCGATAATTCCTTTTCCTAATGAAGAAGTCACACCTCCGGTAACAAAAATGTACTTAGTTTGGTTCATTGTGTTGTTGTTGTGTTGTTGTTGCGATAACTATCTTTTATCTGTAATAAAATCGTGCAAAGATAATACTAATTAGTCAATGTGCCAATTAGTCGATGTATCAATTTTGTAATTAAATTGTAAACAATATTCTATCCAACAACGAAAAGTCAAAATATTTAATAAAACGAAATTTTAGAGCCACGGATTACACAGATTAACACGGATTAATAATTTTAAACTGTATAAATATTTTATTTTTTTGAGAAGTTTCTTGTGATATAAACAAAACTTTACAAACAAGTATCACACAGATTAACAAAAGGTAATCCGTGAAAATCCTTTAATCTGTGGCAAAAAAAATTACTTTTTTGGAAAGTTTCTGCGGATGTTTCGAACGAGTTCTTCTAAGCCGTTTAGCTTGAGTTCATGGACCAATTTTAATTGTTCGCCTAATTGCCCTTTTGGGAAACCTTTATTAGCATACCAAACCACATAATACTCTGGAAGGTCGATTAAGTAATAGCCTTCGTATTTGCCAAATGGCATTTTAGTGTGTGCGAGTTTGATGAGGAGTTCGTGGTTGGTCATTTTTGAGAGGATAGAAAAAAGAGAAAAGAAGAAAGACTTTTTAAAACCGTCTATATCCTTTTCTCTTTCATCTTTGTTCTTTTATCTATTTACTTCCAATTAAAAACAATTTCTTTTTTAATATCAGGATGTAAACTATAAAAAACAGGACAAGTCATGGCTGTTCTTTCCAAAATAGTTTTTGTTTTTTCGTCGGGGTTGATGGAGAAATGGAAAGTTACGTGAATTTCTGTAATTCTTCTTGGTTCGGTTCCCATGATTTTGGTTACTTCTGCTGTTGAACCTGAGAAATCTACGTCTAAATCGCGCGCTTTGATTCCCATAACGGTGAACATGCAACTGGCTAATCCATTGGCAACAGTGTCGGTTGGAGAAAAAGCTTCTCCTTTTCCGTTGTTATCAAGTGGTGCATCCGAAATAATTTCTGAACCCGATTGTAAATGTATCGAAGAGGTGCGTAAATCACCTAAGTAGGTCACTTTTGAAGTTGCCATTATTGTGCTTGTTTAATCGTTAAATCGCTGTCGTAATACAATAAATACGTTGCGTTATTGGTAATCATTCCGTTGTTTGAACTATAATCAAATGCGTTTTCAATATATTCTGTTTTGGTTGTTGCTGCTGATTTTACAAAACCTTCTGGTTGGCAAATACGCAACATCGCATCAAAAGTTACATCAAAACCTTTTTTAGCCGCAGCGTTTGGATATATATTGTTGATTTTCTTGAATTGCTTCTCAAAAATCTTCTCTTCAGGAGTTTCCGCTACTTTAGTTGTAGAAGGGAATAACAATTTCAAATCGGTTAAATTTTTCATTGGAATTTCCTCAAAATTCAACGCATCATACAATTCGAAAACCGCTAACTGAATATCGTATTCTTTTTGTAATCCTTTTAAAATATTGGTAATATTCAAAATGGTACTGGCTTTTTCAATTTCCATCAACACAAAATTCTTTTGTCCTTTTACCAATTGTGTTTTCAAAAGTACCACATCTAAAGCGCCTTTATCGTTAAATGCTGCATGCTTCACTTCGGGATGATTCGCCGAAATATATTCTTTTGAAGTCATTTTCTTTGAACTGATAATTGCTACTACATTTCCATTTTTCTCTTTGAAATAGTTAAACATCGAAGCTTTCAATAAATCTTCTGAGGGAATCGAGTAATATAAATTATCCATTGGTAAACCGCGTTCTTTTGACAAAGGCGATATCACGGGAACATTATATTTTGTTAACAATTGTGCCGTTGTTTCTACAATTGATTTTTGAAATGGTCCCACTACAACATCAACATTTTCAAAATTATTTTTTGAAATAATAGAAGCTACATTGGATGAATATTTCGTACTTTCTACATCGTAAACCTTAATATTTACAGGTAATCCCAACACTTTTGCGGAATCAATCGCCATTTGAGCACCAGCGTAAAAATCTAAAGTAAGGTTTAAGAATTTATTCGTTTTTAATTGCTCTGTTTTGGTTTTAACCGAATCCGTTTCAATTTTAGCCATGTTGAAAGGTAATAACAACACCATGTTTTTTTGTTTTGATTTATCTACCGAAGCTATCAAATTCACTTTATTTTTAGCTACTAAAACTGAATCTTTAGTTCTTGAAACAAAAGCTCCTGTTCCGTTAGATGGTACTTTTAAAATCATTCCAATTTTCAAACCGTCTTGTAAATCGGGATTTAATTTAATTAATTCTTCTTGATTAATATCGAATTTTTTACACAAACTGTAGAGTGTTTCTTTGGGTTGCACTTCATAATTCGATTGTCTTGGTTTAACAACCCATTTTGGCTTAACCTCTGTTTCAGAAACGGTTGAAGTTTTTACTTGTGATACCGTAGGTTTTGAAACAAATATTTGCTGTCCTTTCTTCAAACCTAATGCTAAAGTAGACTTGTTCCATAGTTCTAAATCAGCAACTGCTACATTATACTTTTTTGCAATTCCGTAAAGTGTTTCTTTTTCTCCCACTTCATGAATTATAACTTTTCCTGTGGATGGCTTTGGAATTAATAAAGTTACATTTTCTTTAACACCTTCCTTTGCATCTGGATTCAAACGATAAATATCGTATGGCGTTACTTCATATTTTTTAGCAATTTGAAAAACCGTTTCTCCTTTAGCAACCACGTGCTTTATTTGTGCCTGAAGCTGCAAAGTAAAAACTTGAAATAAAGAAATAAGAAAAACTATTCTTTTCATAATACTCTTAACCATTTAAAAATAAAAAAATTTCAATAGCAATTTATATTGTAAAAATAGAATAAAAATACTTGCTATTGAAATTTATATATTGAATTAAAATTTATTTTATTCCCATTCTATCGTTGCAGGCGGTTTCGAACTGATGTCATACACCACTCTATTTACACCTCTAACGTTATTTATAATTTCATTAGAAATCTTCATTAAAAACTCATACGGTAAATGTACCCAATCCGCTGTCATTCCGTCGGTTGATTCTACTGCACGTAACGCTACTACTTTTTCGTAGGTACGCTCATCGCCCATTACTCCTACGCTATTTACTGGTAATAAGATGGCTCCTGCTTGCCATACTTTATCGTACAAACCGTGTTCTTTTAATCCGTTGATAAAAACCGCATCTACTTCTTGTAAAATAGCTACTTTTTCTGGTGTAATATCGCCTAAAATACGAATTGCTAATCCTGGTCCAGGGAATGGATGACGACCTAATAATTCTTCGTCGATTCCTAAACTTCTTCCTACTCTACGAACCTCATCTTTGAATAACATTCGTAAAGGTTCTACTACTTGCAATTTCATAAAATCAGGCAATCCACCAACGTTATGATGCGATTTAATTGTTGCCGAAGGTCCGCCAGTAGCCGAAACCGATTCAATAACATCAGGATAAATCGTACCTTGACCTAACCATTTTACATCGGTTAATTGGTGTGCTTCATCATCAAAAACTTCAATGAACGCTTTTCCAATAGCTTTACGTTTTGCTTCTGGATCATCTAACCCTGCTAAAGCACCCAAAAAGCGTGCCGAAGCATCTACTCCTTTTACATTTAAGCCCATTCCTTTGTACTGATTTAGTACATTTTGGAATTCGTTTTTACGTAATAATCCGTTATTTACGAAAATACAATATAAGTTTTCTCCAATTGCTTTGTTTAATAAAACCGCTGCTACAGTTGAATCTACACCACCCGAAAGTCCTAAAACTACTTTATCGTTTCCGATTTTAGCTTTCATTTCGGCAACTACTTCCTCTACGAAAGCATTTGGTGTGAAATTTTGAGGCACTTTTGCAATTTTCACTAAGAAATTTTCCAACATTTGTTTTCCATCTACAGAATGATAAACTTCTGGGTGGAATTGAATTGCATAAGTCGTTTCCCCTTCTATTTTATAAGCTGCGTTCTCCACGTCTTTTGTACTGGCAATCATTACACCATTTGTTGGCAATTTCTTGATTGAATCCGAATGTGACATCCAAACTTGGCTATTTTCAGAAACACCTTCTAAAAACACTTCGTTTTCTTTGATGTAAGAAAGGTTTGCTCTTCCGTATTCTCTTGTGTTGGAAGCCGCTACTTCTCCACCTGAGAAATGCGCTAAATATTGTGCTCCGTAACAAACGGCTAACAATGGTAATTTCCCTCTAATTTGAGATAAATCTGGATGAAGCGCTTCTTCAGAACGAACTGAGCATGGACTTCCGCCTAAGATTACGGCTTTGTATGATGATAAATCTGCTGGAATTTTATCGAATGGAAAAATCTCGCAAAAAATGTTTAATTCTCTTACTCTTCGGGCAATTAATTGGGTGTATTGCGAACCGAAATCTAAAATTAATACGTTGTGTTGCATTTTATTGTTGTTATGTTGTAAATTTTAATTTCATTAAAAACAGAAAGACAAGTCATGACTTGTCTCTACAGATTAATATTCAAACGTTCCGTATTCGGATGTAATCGTTAATTTCTTGCTATCTGATTTTTCAACTCTTCCAACGATTTGTGCGTCGATGTTGAATGATTTTGAAATTTCTATGATTTCTTGTGCTACTTCAGCAGGAACGTATAATTCCATACGGTGTCCACAGTTGAATACTTGGTACATTTCTTTCCAATCCGTTTTAGAATTTTCTTGAATCAGTTTAAATAATGGTGGTACTGGAAATAAATTATCTTTAATCACGTGAACGTTATCAACGAAGTGAAGCACCTTTGTTTGTGCACCACCAGAACAATGCACCATTCCGTGAATTTGATTGGAATTGTATTTTGATAGAATTTTTTTGATAACTGGCGCATACGTTCTCGTTGGAGAAAGCACTAATTTTCCGGCGTCAATTGGACTATTTTTAACAGCATCTGTTAATTTAGTTTGACCTGAATACACTAATTCGTTTGGAACAGAAGCATCAAAACTTTCTGGATATTTTTCCGCTAAATATTTGGCAAAAACATCATGACGAGCCGAAGTTAAGCCGTTGCTTCCCATTCCGCCATTGTATTCTTTTTCGTAAGTAGCTTGACCAAAAGAAGCTAGCCCTACAATTACATCACCCGCTTGAATATTCGCATTATCAATCACATCGGCGCGTTTCATGCGAGCTGTAACGGTTGAATCTACTATGATAGTTCGAACTAAATCACCTACATCGGCAGTTTCACCTCCAGTGGAATGAATAGTAACTCCGTGATTTTTTAATTCGGAAATCAATTCTTCTGTTCCGTTGATGATGGCTGAAATGACTTCGCCTGGAATTAGATTTTTGTTTCTTCCGATTGTGGATGAAAGTAGAATATTATCGGTTGCTCCCACGCATAATAAATCATCAATATTCATGATTAAAGCATCTTGAGCAATTCCTTTCCAAACCGAAATATCGCCAGTTTCTTTCCAATACATATAGGCTAAGGAAGATTTGGTTCCTGCGCCATCAGCATGCATAATGATGCAATATTGGTCGTCGTTTGTTAAATAATCTGGGATGATTTTACAAAATGCTTGTGGAAATAAGCCTTTGTCGATGTTTTTGATAGCTTGGTGCACATCTTCTTTAGAAGCCGAAACTCCTCTTAAATTGTAGCGTTTGCTCGTATCAGAACTCATGAATGTAGTGTGTTGTTGTTGTG
>NZ_CALBSN010000138.1 GCF_937967675.1 uncultured Flavobacterium sp.
GTTAATTGCTTCAATTATTGCTCTAATCCCGAATATTTGGTTGTCTTTTTCCATGTGGCAAAGATAGGATTTTAGTTATTATGTTTTAACCGCAGATTCGCAGATTTTTTTTATTATTTAAGTTTTATGAAAATCTGCGAATCTGTGGAAAATTACTTTTTAAAAATTCGTCTTAAAGCTAATATGTACAATTGAATTCGAAAGTTTTATCGCTTGTTCGCTCGTGCTTCCATTAGCATAAACTAAATTGAACAAACCGTTTTTGGTAAATAATCCAAATCCAAAACCTAAGCCTAATAATCGATCTTCTGTATTGGAAGTTTTGTCTTGAAAATAGCCAAAATCGGTAATAGAATGTAAATATAAATTAGAAGCTAATAAATAACGATACTCCGCTATGATTCCGGTAAAAGCATTGGCTTGTAAACTATTTTCGTTAAAACCTCTAATCGAATTAATTCCTCCAAATCGGAAAAGTTCGTTAATTATATAATCATCACTTTGTAAATAATAAGTCTGATTTCGAACAAATATGCTGTTTTTCTGATTCAGATTAAAACTATAATTCACATCCAATTGGGTAAAAAACTGACTCGTTTTTTGAGATGCAATCGTTCGATTTCCTGTTCCAAATTTCACAAAAACTTTTGCTTTTTCAGAAAAAATAAAACTATCAGGATTTAGCTCAAGATGTTCAAAACTCGCAGTCAAAAAAGTATTGGTAAAATCGTTCAAATTAAACGAATTTGTATTTTGAATATCCACCGATGTGGTTTTTTGATAACCAATAAAAGCTTTTGTGTTGTATGCGAAATAATAACCTAAATTCAAATCGGTCACGGTATTCTGAAAAGTGGAATCTTGTTTAAAAATTCTCAAATTGGCTTTAATTCCAATCGGAGTTTTGAAAATATAAGGTAATTCCGTTCCAATGTTAAACGAAGTTTGCCGGTTACCATCGTTTTTCCAATATAAGTTGAATTTTTCTCCGGTGTTTAAAATGTTTTGCAATTGCAAATCCAAATAACCATTAAAAGTCAGTTTGCTTTGGTCGTCGTTTGAAAATCCTATAAAACCATCAAATTTATTGGGTTTCGATTTTTCTAAATATACAAAAATCTTAGTGGAATCAGTGGTGAATAAAATTTCGGGATATTTGATTTGATTCACAAATTGCAACTTGTCAAAAGTATCGTTAATCTGTTTTAAATTGTCTTGATTGAAAGTGGCTTTTTTTGCTTTTTTGGTAATTGCTTTTTTAATCCCAGCTGGAAATTTATCATAACCTACAATGACTAAATCGGTAATATTTCTTTTAGCATTTAGTTTTACTTGTAAATCAGAAATTAAATTATTTCCAATTCTTCGCTGATTGACTAACTGTAAATTAGCAAGCGAATACCCTTTCTTCTCTAAAAGTGCAATTTTGCTCTTCATGAAATTTTCAACTTCATTCGTGGCAATAGTTAAAATGTCTTTCTCTAATTGTAATAGCGATTTTTCTTCAGCAGAAAGTTTACCTATATATATAGTGTTGTTTTTTATTGTATTTCCCAATCGGTAGTAAAAAACAAAACTGCTGTCGTTCACTTTTTTCTGTTCCAATAACTGCCAATCGAAAAAACCTTGATTCGTTAACTTGTTTTCAAATCGTTTTTGTTCTTCTAAAATAGAAGCTACTGAAGTGTGTTTGTTTTCGTATTGCAAACTATCAATGGTTTTGTTTTCGATTTCAGAAGTTCCTTTTATGTTTAAATAGAAATTTTGTCCCAACGAAAATTGGAAACAAAAAAATAGTAGTAAACCCAAGAGTAATTTCATAGCAGTAAAGAAACAAAAAAAAGTAAAATAATTTTATATCTACTTTGTTATTCTGAACTTGTTTTAGAGTCTAATGCAGTAATTCATCTGAATTTTTGTATTTCTTTTTTCTAACTCAATGCCAATCAAAACACTAAAAAAACAATTGCATTGAAAATTAATAAATTATGATTTGGAAAGTAAAAAATAATTCCTACATTTGCAACCCCGTAAAAAGCGGGAATTTTAAACATTAAAAATTTTTAGTATTTAATTATGCCAACAATTCAACAATTAGTAAGAACAGGGAGAACCCAAATAACTAAGAAGAGTAAATCGGCTGCTTTAGATTCTTGTCCTCAAAGAAGAGGTGTGTGTACTCGTGTTTACACAACAACTCCTAAAAAACCAAACTCAGCGATGAGAAAGGTGGCTAGGGTTCGTTTAACAAACGGTAACGAGGTGAATGCATACATTCCTGGAGAGGGTCACAATCTACAAGAGCACTCGATAGTATTAGTTAGAGGTGGAAGAGTAAAAGATTTACCAGGAGTACGTTACCACATCGTGCGTGGAGCATTAGATACTGCGGGTGTTGCAGGTAGAACACAACGTAGATCTAAGTATGGAGCAAAACGTCCAAAACCAGGACAAGCACCTGCTGCAGCTGGAAAGAAAAAGTAATTTAAAATCTTTTAAACAAAAGACATGAGAAAAAGACAGGCCAAAAAAAGACCTCTTTTACCAGATCCAAAATTTAACGATCAGTTAGTTACACGTTTTGTGAACAACTTAATGTGGGATGGTAAAAAATCAACTGCTTTTAAAGTGTTCTATGATGCATTAGAAATCGTAGAAAACAAAAAGCAAGATGCAGAAAAATCTGCATTAGAAATTTGGAAAGATGCATTAACAAATGTAATGCCACACGTAGAGGTTCGTTCTCGTCGTGTAGGTGGAGCTACATTTCAAATTCCAATGCCAATTCGTCCAGATAGAAAAATTTCTTACGCTATCAAATGGATGATTTTGTATGCAAGAAAAAGAAATGAAAAATCGATGGCTGCTAAGTTAGCGTCTGAAATTTTAGCTGCTGCTAAAGAAGAAGGTGCTGCTGTTAAGAAAAGAATGGATACTCACAAAATGGCAGAAGCTAATAAAGCTTTCTCTCACTTTAGATTTTAATTCATAAAGAAATGGCTAGAGATTTAAAATATACAAGAAACATAGGAATTGCGGCTCACATTGATGCTGGTAAAACAACAACAACTGAGCGTATCTTATTCTATACAGGAAAATCACACAAAATTGGTGAAGTACACGATGGTGCTGCAACAATGGACTGGATGGCACAAGAGCAAGAAAGAGGTATTACTATTACTTCGGCCGCTACAACTTGTGAGTGGAATTTCCCAACAAACCAAGGTAAAATTTTACCTGAATCTAAACCGTATCACTTTAACATTATCGATACTCCTGGTCACGTTGACTTTACAGTAGAGGTAAACCGTTCGTTACGTGTATTAGATGGTTTAGTATTCTTATTTAGTGCGGTTGATGGTGTTGAGCCTCAATCTGAAACTAACTGGAGATTAGCAGATCAGTACAGAGTTCCTCGTATGGGATTCGTAAATAAAATGGACCGTCAAGGTTCTAACTTCTTAGGAGTTTGTCAGCAAGTTAAAGATATGTTGAAATCAAACGCAGTAGCGATTACTTTACCAATTGGTGAAGAGGCTGATTTCAAAGGAGTAGTTGACTTAGTGAAAAATCAAGCTATTGTGTGGCATGATGAAACACAAGGTGCTACTTTCGATATTATCGATATTCCTGCTGATATGGTTGACGAAGTAAAAGAGTATCGTTCAATTTTAATTGAAGAGATTGCTACTTACGACGAAAACCTATTAGAAAAGTATATGGAAGATGAAAACTCAATTACTGAGGAAGAAATCAACAATGCTTTACGTGCTGCTACAATCGACATGGCTATCATTCCTATGATCGCTGGTTCTTCTTTCAAAAACAAAGGAGTTCAATTTATGTTAGATGCAGTTTGTAAGTATTTACCATCTCCATTAGATAAAGAAGGTATCGAAGGAATTCATCCTGATGATGCTGATTTATTAGAAGAAGATCAAAAGAAAATTATCCGTCGTCCTGATACAAAAGAGCCTTTCGCGGCTTTAGCATTCAAAATTGCTACTGATCCTTATGTTGGTCGTTTAGCTTTCTTCCGTGCTTATTCAGGTCGTTTAGATGCTGGTTCTTATATCTTGAATACACGTTCAGGAAACAAAGAGAGAATTTCTCGTATCTACCAAATGCACGCTAACAAACAAAATCCAATCGAATTTATTGAGGCTGGAGATATTGGAGCTGCTGTTGGATTTAAAGATATCAAGACTGGAGATACAATGTGTGATGAAAAACACCCAATTATCCTTGAGTCTATGAAATTCCCTGATCCAGTAATTGGTATCGCGATCGAGCCTAAAACAAAAGCTGACGTAGATAAAATGGGTATGGCTTTAGCTAAATTAGCTGAGGAAGATCCTACGTTTACAGTTAGAACTGATGAGGCTTCTGGTCAAACTATTATTTCTGGTATGGGTGAGCTTCACTTAGATATCTTAATTGATCGTATGAAACGTGAGTTCAAAGTGGAAGTTAACCAAGGTGAGCCTCAAGTAGAGTACAAAGAAGCTTTCACTAAATCAGCTCAACATAGAGAAGTTTATAAAAAACAATCTGGAGGTCGTGGTAAATTCGGGGATATCGTATTCCGTCTTGAGCCTGCTGACGAAGTTGATGGTAAACCATTTGTTGGATTACAGTTTATCAACGAAGTTAAGGGTGGTAACGTACCAAAAGAATATATTCCTGCTGTAGAAAAAGGATTTAGAGAAGCTATGAAGCAAGGTCCTTTAGCTGGTTATGCTGTAGACAGTTTAAAAGTTACTTTATTAGATGGTTCGTTCCACCCTGTGGATTCTGATGCATTGTCATTCGAATTAGCAGCTAAAATGGGTTATAAAGAAGTAGCTAAAGCTGCAGGAGCTGTTATTCTTGAACCAATCATGAAAATTGAAGTTATTACTCCAGAAGAAAACATGGGGGATATCGTAGGTGACTTGAACCGTCGTAGAGGTCAAGTAAATGATATGGGTGATAGAAATGGTGCTAAAACTATCAAAGCTAATGTTCCTTTATCAGAAATGTTTGGTTATGTTACTACATTAAGAACATTATCATCTGGTAGAGCTACATCTACAATGGAGTTCTCTCACTATGAAGAAACACCTTCTAACATTTCAGAAGCTGTAATCAAAAAAGCAAAAGGTAACGCTTAATTTTTAAAGAGATGAGTCAAAAAATCAGAATAAAATTAAAATCATACGATCATAACTTAGTAGATAAATCTGCTGAGAAAATCGTTAAGACTGTAAAAAGTACAGGTGCTGTGGTAACAGGTCCAATTCCGTTACCTACTCACAAAAAGATTTTTACTGTATTACGTTCTCCACACGTTAACAAAAAATCAAGAGAGCAATTCGAATTAAGTTCTTATAAGAGATTGTTAGATATCTACAGTTCTTCTTCTAAAACTATCGATGCTTTAATGAAATTAGAGTTACCTTCAGGAGTTGAAGTAGAAATTAAAGTGTGATAAACACCATTGCAAAAATGCAATGATTGCTATAAAAAACCGTTAATGTGAAAGCATTACGGTTTTTTTTCTTATCATTTTTAGTAAGTAAAATGTCCTTTTTTGAAGGATTTTTTACTTAACTATTTATTTTTGCGATAATTAAAAAATAATTTATATATTTGCACCCTCAAAATGAGTAGTGTGCAAATACTATTTGTATTATAAATAAGAGTTTAATTAATAATTAGTTTAATATGTCTGGGTTAATCGGAAGAAAAATTGGCATGACTAGCATCTTTGATGAGAACGGGAAAAACATTCCTTGTACTGTAATCGAGTGTGGTCCATGCGTTGTTACCCAAGTCAGAACCAAAGATGTAGATGGCTATGAAGCTATCCAATTAGGTTTCGATGACAAAACTGAAAAGCATTCAATTAAAGCTGAGTTAGGTCACTTTAAGAAAGCTGGAACAGTTGCGAAAAAGAAAGTAGTTGAATTCAAAGGTTTTGAAACGGAGTACAAATTAGGCGATGTAATCGCTGTTGACTTATTCGCTGAAGGTGAATTTGTTGATGTTGTTGGAGTTTCTAAAGGAAAAGGATTCCAAGGGGTTGTTAAACGTCATGGTTTTGGCGGGGTTGGTCAGTCAACTCACGGTCAACATAACCGTTTAAGAGCGCCGGGTTCTGTTGGAGCTTCATCTTATCCGTCAAGAGTATTCAAAGGAATGCGCATGGCAGGTAGAATGGGAGGAGAAAATGTAACAGTACAAAACCTTAGAGTTTTAAAAGTGGTTGCTGAAAAGAACTTGCTTTTAGTTAAAGGAGCGATTCCTGGACACAAAAACTCTTATGTAATCGTTCAGAAGTAATGGAAGTAAAAGTTTTAGATATCAACGGAAAAGAAACTGGAAGAAAAGTTCAACTTTCTGATTCAGTTTTCGCAATTGAGCCAAACAAACATGCGGTTTACTTGGATGTAAAGCAATATTTGGCTAATCAAAGACAAGGTACTCACAAAGCTAAAGAAAGAGCTGAGGTTGCAGGAAGTACTCGTAAAATCAAAAAACAAAAAGGAACAGGTACTGCTCGTGCAGGATCTGCTAAAAATCCTTTGTTTAAAGGTGGAGGTACAGTTTTTGGACCAAGACCAAGAAGCTACTCATTCAAATTAAACAAAAACTTAAAAAGATTAGCTAGAAAATCAGCTTTATCTTTAAAGGTAAATGAGTCTAATTTGGTAGTGGTTGAAGATTTTACATTTGATACACCAAGCACTAAAAATTTCATTAACGTATTGAAAGCTTTAGGGTTAGAGAACAAAAAATCATTATTTGTGTTGGGTGATACAAATAAAAATGTATATTTGTCGTCACGCAATTTAAAAGCGTCTAGCGTTGTAACTACTTCAGAATTAAGTACTTATGCAATTTTAAATGCAAAAAGTTTAGTTCTTTTAGAGGGTGCTGTAGACGGAATTGAAGCTAATTTAAGTAAATAATAAGATTATGAGTATCATAATTAAGCCTATTATAACTGAAAAAATAACTAAAGATGGTGAAGTTTTTAACCGTTTTGGTTTTGTAGTTGCAAAAAATGCAAATAAAATTCAAATCAAAAATGCTATCGAAGCAGCTTATGGTGTGAATGTGGTTGCAGTTAATACAATGAACTACAGAGCTGATAGAAGTGTTAAATATACCAAAAGTGGTTTAATCAGTGGCAAAACAAATGCTTACAAAAAAGCAGTTGTTCAAGTACAAGAGGGAGAAACAATAGATTTTTATACTAATATCTAATAGAAAATGTCAGTTAGAAAATTAAAACCTATTACCCCGGGTCAGCGTTTTAGAGTTGTAAATAGCTTTGACACTATTACAACTGATAAGCCGGAGCGTTCATTAATCGCACCGAAAAAAAACTCAGGAGGTAGAAATAGTCAAGGAAAGATGACCATGCGTTACACAGGCGGTGGTCACAAACAAAAGTATCGTATTATCGATTTCAAAAGAGCTAAAGTTGGAATTCCAGCAACAGTTAAAACAATCGAGTACGATCCAAATCGTTCAGCTTTTATTTCATTATTGTATTATGCAGATGGAGCTAAAACTTACATCATTGCTCAAAATGGATTACAAGTTGGACAAACTGTAGTTTCAGGTGAAGAAGCATCTCCAGAGATTGGAAATGCAATGCCTTTAAGTAAAATTCCTCTAGGAACTGTTATTTCGTGTATCGAATTAAGACCAGGTCAAGGAGCTGTAATCGCTCGTTCAGCAGGAACTTTCGCTCAGTTAATGGCAAGAGATGGGAAATATGCTACAATCAAAATGCCTTCAGGAGAAACAAGATTAATCTTGTTAACTTGTATGGCTACAATCGGAGCAGTTTCTAACTCAGACCACCAATTAATCGTATCAGGTAAAGCTGGTAGATCAAGATGGTTAGGTAGAAGACCAAGAACAAGACCAGTAGCAATGAACCCAGTTGATCACCCAATGGGAGGTGGTGAAGGACGTTCTTCAGGAGGTCACCCACGTTCAAGAAAAGGTTTACCTGCTAAAGGTTATAGAACTCGTTCTAAAGTTAACCCGAGTAATAAGTATATTGTAGAACGTAGAAAGAAATAATTAGATAGACATGGCACGTTCATTAAAAAAAGGACCATTCGTTCACTATAAATTAGAGAAGAAAGTTCAAGAAAATATCGCAGGTGGTAACAAAGGTGTTGTAAAGACTTGGTCTAGAGCATCTATGATTACTCCAGATTTTGTTGGGCAAACTATCGCAGTTCACAATGGTCGTCAATTTGTTCCAGTATATGTAACTGAGAACATGGTAGGACACAAATTAGGAGAGTTTTCACCAACAAGATCTTTTAGAGGTCATGCTGGGGCTAAAAATAAAGGTAAAAAATAATAGGAAGCTATGGGAGTTCGTAAAAGAGAAAGAGCAGAGCAGACTAAAGAGGCTAAAGCACAAGTGGCTTTCGCTAAATTAAATAACTGCCCTACTTCACCTAGAAAAATGCGTTTAGTTGCAGATTTAGTTAGAGGTCAGAAAGTAGAAATGGCTCTTAATATATTAAGATTTAGTCAAAAAGAAGCTTCAAGAAAATTAGAGAAATTGTTGTTATCAGCAATTAATAACTATCAGCAAAAAAATGCTGATGCTAATTTAGAAGAAGCTGGCTTATTTGTAAAAACGATTACTGTAGATGGTGGAATGATGTTAAAAAGACTTCGTCCAGCTCCACAAGGTCGCGCACACAGAATTAGAAAGCGTTCTAACCACGTAACAATCGTGTTAGGATCAAATAATAACACACAAAGCAATTAATAAACAGTATGGGACAAAAGACAAATCCAATCGGAAATAGACTTGGTATCATCAGAGGATGGGACTCAAACTGGTATGGAGGAAATGATTACGGTGATAAAATCGCTGAAGATGCTAAAATCCGTAAATACATCCATGCACGTTTATCTAAAGCTAGTGTATCTAAAATAATTATCGAGAGAACTTTAAAACTTGTAACCGTTACTATCACTACTGCTAGACCTGGTATCATTATCGGAAAAGGTGGTCAAGAGGTAGACAAGTTAAAAGAAGAACTTAAGAAAATTACTGACAAAGAAGTTCAAATAAACATCTTTGAAATCAAAAGACCTGAGTTAGATGCTTACTTAGTGGCAACTTCTATCGCTCGTCAAATCGAAAGCAGAATCTCTTACAGAAGAGCTATTAAAATGGCTATCGCGGCTGCAATGAGAATGAATGCTGAAGGTATCAAAGTTATGATTTCTGGGCGTTTAAACGGTGCTGAAATGGCACGTTCTGAACACTTTAAAGAAGGTAGAATTCCTTTGTCAACTTTCAGAGCTGATATTGATTATTCATTAGCTGAAGCACATACTACTTATGGTAGAATGGGTATCAAAGTATGGATAATGAAAGGTGAGGTTTATGGAAAAAGAGATCTTTCTCCGTTAGTTGGTATGGACAAAAAACAGTCTAAATCATCAGGATCATCTGCTCCTAAAAGAGACGGTAAACCAAACGCACGCAAAAGAAAGTAATTATTTAAACTAAAGAAAAATGTTACAGCCTAAAAGAACAAAATACCGTAAGGTACAGAAAGGTAGAATGAAAGGCGTTTCTCAAAGAGGACACGAGCTTTCTAACGGAATGTTTGGTATCAAATCTTTAGATTCTTCATTTATTACTTCTCGTCAAATTGAAGCAGCTCGTATCGCAGCAACACGTTTCATGAAGAGAGAGGGTCAATTATGGATCAAAATATTTCCAGATAAGCCTATTACAAAGAAACCATTAGAAGTACGTATGGGTAAAGGTAAAGGTGCAGTTGAATATTGGGCTGCAGTTGTTAAACCTGGTAAAATTATGTTTGAAGTTGGAGGAGTGCCTCTATCTGTTGCTAAAGAAGCTTTACGCTTAGCAGCTCAAAAACTTCCTGTTAAAACTAAGTTTATCGTTGCTAGAGATTTCGAAGCATAATCAAAATTTATTATGAAACAATCAGAAATTAAAAATCTATCTGCAGCTGAGTTACAAGAACAACTTAGTCAGTTAAAGAAAACGTATACCGACCTAAAAAATGCTCATGCAATATCTCCAATTCAAAATCCTCTTCAGTTAAGAACTTTAAGAAGATCAGTTGCGAGATTACACACAGAGTTAACTAAAAGAGAGTTACAATAATTGTACACTAGCTGAAAGATGGAAAAAAGAAATTTAAGAAAAGAGAGAATTGGTGTGGTGACTTCAAACAAAATGGAGAAATCTATTGTTGTGTCACAAACTACAAAAGTGAAACACCCATTATACGGTAAGTTCGTGTTGAAAACTAAGAAATATGTTGCACACGACGAAACAAACGATTGTAACATTGGAGATACTGTAAGAATTATGGAGACACGTCCATTAAGTAAATCTAAATGTTGGAGATTAGTTGAAATCATTGAAAGAGCGAAGTAATTATGGTACAACAAGAGTCAAGATTAAAAGTAGCAGATAACACAGGAGCGAAAGAAGTTCTTACGATCCGTGTTTTAGGAGGAACGAAACGTCGTTATGCCTCTGTTGGTGACAAAATTGTAGTTTCTATTAAAGATGCAACTCCAAACGGAAACGTTAAAAAAGGAGCGGTATCAACTGCAGTAGTTGTACGTACCAAAAAAGAAGTGAGAAGAGCTGATGGATCTTACATCCGTTTTGACGATAACGCATGTGTATTGTTAAACGCTGCAGGAGAAATGAGAGGAACTCGTGTTTTTGGTCCGGTTGCCAGAGAACTTCGTGAAAAACAATTCATGAAAATTGTATCATTAGCACCTGAAGTGCTTTAATTCTTATACAAATGATAAAGCTAAAAATTAAATCAGGAGATATCGTAAGAGTTATTGCTGGAGACCACAAAGGTTCTGAAGGTAAAGTTCTTAGAGTTCTTCGTGAGAAAAACAAAGCGGTTGTTGAAGGAGTTAACATGGTTTCGAAACATACAAAACCAAGTGCTAAAAACCCTCAAGGAGGAATCGTTAAGAAAGAAGCTCCTATTCATGTGTCTAACTTGTCTTTAATTGACCCAAAGTCAAAAGAAGTTACTAAAGTTGGTTTCAAACAAGAAGGAGACAAGAAAGTGAGATTTTCAAAAAAATCTAATCAAGTACTATAGTTATGGCATATATTCCTAGACTAAAAGAAGAATATAAGAGTAGAGTTATTGCTGCTCTTACAGAAGAGTTCGGTTACAAAAATGTAATGCAAGTTCCTAAACTTGAAAAAATTGTTGTAAGCCGTGGAGTTGGTGCAGCTGTATCTGATAAAAAATTAGTAGATTACGCTGTTGAAGAATTAACAAAAATTACTGGGCAAAAAGCAGTTGCTACTATTTCTAAGAAAGACGTTGCGTCATTCAAATTAAGAAAAGGTATGCCAATTGGAGCTAAAGTAACGTTACGTGGAGAAAGAATGTATGAATTCTTAGATAGATTGATTACTTCATCTTTACCACGTGTAAGAGACTTCAACGGAATCAAATCAACTGGATTTGATGGTAGAGGAAACTACAATTTAGGAGTGTTAGAACAAATCATTTTCCCAGAAATTGATATTGATAAAGTAAATAAAATTGCTGGTTTTGATATTACTTTTGTAACTTCTGCTGAAACAGACAAAGAAGCAAAAGCATTATTAGCGGAATTAGGATTACCTTTTAAAAAGAATTAAGACATGGCTAAAGAATCAATGAAAGCCCGTGAGGTGAAAAGAATTGCATTAGTAGAAAAGTATGCTGAGAAAAGAAAAGCTTTAAAAGAAGCTGGAGATTTCGAAGGATTACAAAAATTACCAAAAAATTCTTGTCCAGTTAGAGTACACAATCGTTGTAAATTAACAGGTAGACCAAGAGGGTATATGCGTCAGTTTGGTATTTCTCGTGTAACATTCCGTGAAATGGCAAATCAAGGATTAATTCCAGGTGTTAAAAAAGCATCTTGGTAATTCCAAAAAAAGTTATTACTTTTGCAATCCAAAAAATAAGTTTAATTGGTTAAAGGTTCAATCCGCTGAGGGCGGATTGAAAACCATAACCGCAAATCTATACATATGTATACAGATCCAATTGCCGATTATCTAACGCGTGTTAGAAATGCAGTAAGAGCCAACCACAAAGTGGTTGAAATTCCTGCTTCTAATATGAAGAAAGAAATCACAAAGATTTTATTCGATCAAGGATATATCTTAAGTTACAAATTTGACGATTCTACTGTTCAAGGTACAATCAAAATTGCACTTAAATATGATAAAGACACGAAAGAGTCTGTAATCAAAGATATCCAAAGAATTAGTAAACCAGGTTTACGTAAATATGCTGGTTCATCAGACTTACCAAGAATCTTAAATGGTTTAGGTATTGCTATTGTTTCTACATCAAAAGGATTGATGACAGGAAAACAAGCTAAGCAATTAAATGTTGGTGGAGAGGTAATTTGTTACGTATATTAATAAAAAGACGAGACAATGTCAAGAATAGGTAAAAATCCAATTGCAATTCCAGCAGGAGTAACTGTAGAAGTTAAAGATGCTGTAATTACAGTAAAAGGAAAATTAGGCGAGCTTACTCAAGAATTTTCTGATGTAACCGTTAAAATCGAAGA
Source organism: uncultured Flavobacterium sp. (assembly GCF_937967675.1). Lineage (GTDB taxonomy): Bacteria > Bacteroidota > Bacteroidia > Flavobacteriales > Flavobacteriaceae > Flavobacterium. Next base: position 12,631 of record NZ_CALBSN010000138.1, read on the forward strand.
TAACCAAGTTATCGTTGAACGTTCATCTGATTACAAAACTGAGAGAGCGAAACACGGACTTTATCGTTCATTAATCAACAACATGATTGTTGGTGTTTCTGAAGGTTTTACAAAAGAATTAGAATTAGTTGGAGTTGGATATAGAGCTTCTAATCAAGGTCAAAAACTTGATTTAGCTTTAGGTTTCTCTCACAACATCGTTCTAGAAGTTGTAAAAGAAGTTACTGTTGAAACAGTATCAGAAAAAGGTAAAAATCCGATAGTGAAATTATCTTCATTCGACAAACAATTATTAGGTCAAGTAGCTGCGAAGATCAGAGGTTTCCGCAAACCTGAGCCATATAAAGGAAAAGGAGTTAAGTTTGTAGGAGAAGAACTAAGAAGAAAAGCAGGTAAATCAGCTTAAAAATTAAGACTATGTCATTAACAAAATCTGAAAGAAGACAAAGAATTAAGTTCAGAATCAGAAAGATTGTAAGCGGAACTGCTGCTCAACCAAGACTTTCTGTATTCAGAAGTAATAAAGAAATCTATGCTCAAATCATAGATGATGTAAACGGTACTACTTTAGTAGCAGCTTCATCAAGAGATAAAGGTGTTGCACAAGGAACTGCTGTTGAAACTGCAAAAGCAGTTGGTAAATTAGTTGCTGAAAAAGCTCTTAAAGCAGGTATCACTACAATCTCTTTTGATAGAGGTGGGTATTTGTACCATGGACGTGTGAAATCATTAGCTGAAGGAGCTAGAGAAGCTGGACTTAAATTCTAAGAAATTATGTATCATAATTATAAAAACGTAGAGATTGTAAAACCAGGAGGTCTTGAATTAAAAGATCGTTTGGTGAGTGTAAATCGTGTTACTAAAGTTACTAAAGGAGGTAGAGCATTTGGTTTCTCTGCTATCGTAGTAGTTGGTGATGAAAACGGAGTAGTAGGTCATGGATTAGGAAAATCAAAAGATGTTTCTGAAGCAATCGCTAAAGCGGTGGAAGATGCTAAGAAAAATTTAGTGAGAATTCCTCTTCAAGGTCAATCTGTTCCTCATGAGCAAAAAGGTAAATTTGGTGGTGCTAGAGTATTCTTAATGCCTGCTTCTCATGGTACTGGAGTTATTGCTGGTGGTGCTGTTCGTGCGGTATTGGAGTCTGTAGGTGTTCACGATGTATTATCTAAATCGCAAGGTTCATCTAACCCTCACAATGTAGTAAAAGCAACTTTTGATGCTTTATTACAAATGAGAAGTGCTGCTACTGTAGCTAAACAAAGAGGAGTATCTTTAGAAAAAGTATTCAAAGGTTAATTAACAGGAAATCATGGCAAAATTAAAAGTAAAACAAGTAAGAAGTAAAATCAATTGTCCTCTTGATCAAAAGAGAACTTTGGAAGCTTTAGGTCTTCGTAAAATGGGACAAGTTGTTGAGCATGATGCAAATCCTGCTATCCTTGGAATGGTAAATAAAGTTAAACACTTAGTTTCTGTTGAAGAAACTAAATAACACTATACAGTTATGAATTTAAGTAACTTACAACCAGCTGAAGGTTCAGTTCACAACCAAAATAAAAGAGTAGGTAGAGGAGAAGGTTCTGGTAAAGGTGGTACTGCTGCACGTGGTCACAAAGGAGCTAAGTCTCGTTCTGGATACTCTAAGAAAATTGGTTTTGAAGGAGGTCAAATGCCACTTCAAAGACGTGTTCCTAAGTTTGGTTTCAAGAACATCAATAGAGTAGAATATCAAGGTATTAATCTTGATTCGTTACAATTATTAGTAGATAACGGTGTAGTAACTGATACAGTTGATTTTTCTGTATTTGTAGATACTCGTTTAGCTACAAAAAATAGCTTAGTAAAGATTTTAGGAAGAGGTGAGCTAAAAACAAAACTTAAAGTAAGTGCTCACAAATTTACTGCATCTGCAAAAGCGGCTATCGAGGCTGCTGGTGGAGAAGCTGTAACTTTATAATCCTTTAGTAAAATGAAGAAATTTATAGATTCATTCATCAACGTTTGGAAAATCGAAGAGTTAAAAAATCGTATTTTGTTAACTCTTGGATTATTATTAGTGTACCGTTTTGGTGCGCAAGTTACCCTTCCGGGGATTGATGCTACTAAATTGACAAATCTTACAAACCAAACTGATGAAGGTATCGGATGGTTAATTAATGTATTTACAGGAGGTGCGTTCTCGCAAGCTTCTGTATTTGCATTAGGTATCATGCCTTATATATCAGCTTCTATCGTAGTTCAATTAATGGGAATTGCGGTGCCATATTTACAAAAATTACAAAAAGACGGTGAAAGTGGTAGAAAGAAAATTAACCAAATTACAAGATGGTTAACAATCTTAATTACTTTAGTTCAAGGACCAGGTTATATCTATAACTTGTACAGAACTTTACCAGGAGAAGCATTTATGTTAACTGGTCCTACATTCATCTTTTCTTCAGTTCTTATCTTAGTAACTGGGACTATTTTTGCAATGTGGTTAGGAGAAAAAATTACTGATAAAGGTATTGGTAACGGTATCTCTTTATTGATAATGGTAGGTATTATTGCAAGAATGCCACAAGCATTTATTCAAGAGTTTTCATCTAGAACTTCTCAAGCAAATGGAGGTGTTATGATGATTGTAATCGAATTAATACTTTGGTTCTTAGTGATAATTGCATGTATTTTATTAGTAATGGCTGTAAGAAAAATTCCAGTACAGTATGCTAGACGTACAGTTTCTGGGGATTTTGAAGAAGACATGATGGGTGGTAACAGACAGTTTATCCCATTAAAACTAAATGCATCAGGTGTTATGCCGATCATTTTTGCACAAGCTATTATGTTTATTCCTGCTGCCGTTTCTGGTTTGGCTAAAGAATCAGATACCGCGCTTTCTATTGCTGGAATGTTCAACGATCCATTTGGTTTAGTATATAATATTGTTTTTGCTTTGTTAATCGTAATTTTTACGTATTTTTACACCGCAATTACAGTGCCAACTAATAAGATGGCTGATGATTTAAAAAGAAGTGGAGGTTTCATTCCAGGTGTTAAACCAGGTGTTGAAACTGGAGATTACCTAGATAAAATTATGTCTTTAATTACTTTTCCAGGTTCGTTATTTCTTGCTTTAGTAGCTGTGTTCCCAGCTGTTGCAGTAAGTTTACTTGGAGTGCAAGGTGCTTGGGGGTATTTTTATGGAGGTACTTCTTTACTAATCATGGTTGGAGTTGCAATAGATACTATTCAACAAATAAATTCTTATTTATTGAATA
>NZ_CALBSN010000139.1 GCF_937967675.1 uncultured Flavobacterium sp.
GCTTTTACTTTTGGAAGAGAAGATTTGATTCCGAATATGTTTACTGAAATCTTGAAAAACTTTCAGCAAAACTTCCCAGAAACCAATTTATCAAAACTAATTTATTATTTCGAAAGACATATCGAATTAGATGCCGACGAGCACGGTCCAATGGCGATGCAAATGATAACTGAACTTTGTGGTAATTCAAAACAAAAATGGAAAGAAGTGGAAGAAGTTTCGGTTTTGGCTTTAGAAAAAAGAATCGGACTTTGGAATGCCATTGAAGAGCAAGTGGAACATAAGCATGAATTAGTATAAAATGAAAAGCGAGAATTTCTTCTCCCTTTTTTTATTGTTCTGGTGCTATTTCAATTTCCAAACCTTCTAAATCTTCTGTGATTGGAATTTGGCAGCCTAATCTCGAATTATCTTTTACGTGATAGGCTTCCCAAAGCATGGCTTCTTCATCTGGATTGCGTTCTAAAGAAACTACATCATTTAAAACATAACACTGACAAGAAGCGCACATTGCCATTCCGCCACAAACACCAACGGTTCCCTCTTCGGCTAATTCATACGAACGAATTAACTCCATGATGTTCATATTCATGTCGGTTGGGGCTAACACTTCGTGTCTTACTCCGTTTCTGTCGGTTATAAATATTTTTACGTCTTGACTCATATTAATCAATCGATTTTACAACGGCTTTTTCAGCTTCTTTTCTGGTACCATCAAAACCATCTACTCCAGAAACAGTAGTATATTTCAATACGTAACGTTTTCCTGGATTGATTCTATTATATACACTTTGACACATTAAAGTTGCTTCGTGGAATCCACATAAAATCAACTTTAATTTTCCTGGATATATGTTAACGTCTCCAATGGCATAAATTCCTTCGATGTTGGTTTGATAATCTAAAGCGTTATTAACTTTGATAGCGTTCTTTTCGATTTCTAATCCCCAGTTAGCAATTGGACCTAATTTTGGCGTTAATCCGAATAGTGGAATAAAATAATCGCATTCTGCTTTCATTCTGGCTCCGTTAACTTCTATGTCAACAGCGGTAATTCTCTCACTACCATTAAAACCAACAACTTCTGCAGGAGTAACTAATTTAATTTTTCCAGCGTTCTTTAATTCTTGTACTTTTTCTACTGAATCCAATGCACCACGAAATTCGTTTCTTCTATGAACTAAAGTCACGGAATTTGCTACATTCGATAAGAAAATACTCCAATCTAAAGCCGAGTCACCTCCACCTGCGATAACGATATTTTTTCCACGATATTTTTCTGGATCTTTTACAAAGTAATCTACTCCACGATCTTCTTTTTCGTAGAATTCGATATCTTTTAAAATAGGTTTTCTTGGTTCGAAAGTTCCTAAACCGCCTGCAATTGCAACTGCTTTTGCGTGATGTTGCGTTCCTTCGTTAGTAGTTACAATAAAAGTTCCATCTTCTAATTTTTGGATGGTTTCAGCAGTTTCACCTAAGGTAAATCCAGGTTGAAACTGTTTGATTTGTTCCATTAAATTCGTTACCAAATCTCCAGCTAAAACTGAAGGATAACCAGGAATATCGAAGATTGGTTTTTTTGGATACAATTCAGCTAATTGCCCGCCAGGTTGTGGCAAAGCATCAATAATATGACATTTAAGTTGTAAAAGTCCGGCTTCGAAAACGGCAAAAAGTCCCGTAGGACCAGCACCGATTATAAGAATATCTGTTTGAATCATTTTTTTAATTTTGAAAGTAGCAAAGTAACAAACTCGTAAAGTGTAGAAATATGATTTATATCATACTATTGCTTTACTAAGCAATATTTTCTACCGTTTCAATTTGAGGGACGTATTTTTTAATCGTGGTTTCTACACCAGCTTTCATGGTGCTGATACTTAAACTACAATTGGTACACGCTCCTTCTAAACGAACTTTAACATGTTTGTCTTCAATAATTTCTACTAATGAGATGTTGCCACCATCCGAATTCAAAAACGGACGAATTTCGTCTAGTGCTTTTTCAACATTCTCTTTTATTTCTAATGTAGTCATAATTTTTAGTTTTCAGTCACAGTTTTCAGTCGCAGTAAACAGCTTAAACTGTAAACTGAGACTGTAAACTGAATACTATTTTTTTACAGCAGAACAACCTGCCATTGTTGTTATTTTGATAGCTTCAGTTGGCGGTAATGTTTCGTTACGATTTACCGTTTCTTGCACTACATTTCTTGTAATATTTTCGAATACACCCTCTAAAACTGAAGCCGTTTGCAATGCTGCTGGGCGACCGTAATCTCCTGCTTCACGAATACTTTGTACTAATGGCACTTCACCTAACAAAGGCACTTGTAAATCTTCTGCTAAGTTTTTAGCTCCTTCTTTCCCAAAGATATAATATTTATTTTCAGGAAGTTCTTCTGGAGTGAAATACGCCATATTTTCGATAATTCCTAAAACCGGAACATTAATCGATTCTGACAGGAACATTGAAACTCCTTTTTTAGCATCGGCTAAAGCAACTGCTTGAGGTGTACTTACAACAACTGCACCTGTAATTGGCAACGATTGCATAATTGATAAGTGAATATCGCCTGTTCCTGGTGGTAAATCGATTAGCATGAAATCTAATTCGCCCCAGTTGGCATCAAAAATCATTTGGTTTAATGCTTTGGCAGCCATTGGACCTCTCCAAAT
>NZ_CALBSN010000140.1 GCF_937967675.1 uncultured Flavobacterium sp.
TTTAATTGAATTACTAATTAAAAGAGGATTGATTTATTTCAGTCCTCTTTTTTTTATAACTGGGAAAGAGTAAATTTGCATATAAAACATTTGAAAATTGAAAATTTATCAATCAACTATAAACTTTTCGACTAATAGAAAAACAATCGTAACCATTGGCACTTTTGATGGTGTTCATATTGGACATCAATCTATTCTTAAAAAATTGATCCATTCAGCAAGAGAACAAAAAAACGAAAGCATCGTACTAACTTTCTTTCCTCATCCAAGAATGGTTTTACAACAAGATTCCTCTATTAAACTATTAAATACGATAGATGAAAAAGCTACTTTATTAGAAAAATTTGGTCTAGACTACCTAATTATTCAACCTTTTGATGAAACTTTTTCAAATATGTTGGCAGAAGATTTTGTAAAAAATGTTTTAATTGATAAATTAAATATTCACAAAATCATAATAGGTCACGATCATCGTTTTGGCAAGAACAGAATTGCAGATATTAATGATTTAATTGACTTTGGCAAAAAGTATAATTTTGAAGTAGAACAAATCAGTGCTCAAGATATTGATGAAATTACTATAAGCTCAACAAAAATTAGAAAAGCCCTTTTAGATGGTAAAATTAAATTAGCTAATCAATTTTTAGGATATTCCTATTTTATCTCAGGACATGTAATAGAAGGAAAAAAAATTGGCAGAACCATTAATTTCCCTACAGCTAACATTCAAATTAACGAAAGTTATAAATTATTGCCCAAAAACGGCGTTTATGTAATTTCAAGTATAATCAACAATGTTTTATACTTTGGCATGATGAACATAGGGAAAAACCCAACCATTGGAGAGAACCAACAATCTATTGAAGTACATTTTTTTGAACTAAACGAAAATATTTACAATAAAAACTTACAAATATCTATTCTAGAACACATTAGAGAAGAGCAAAAATTCAACTCACTAACCGAGTTAAAAGCCCAACTTGAAAGGGACAAATTATTTTCACTAAATTACATTCAAAATTTAAAATGAACTTTTTTTTCAAAGCAATAGATAACAGTCCATTAATTGTTTTCCGAATCTTTTTTGGATTTTTAGTTGCTTGTGAAAGTTTTGGTGCCATTGTAACAGGATGGGTAAAACGAGTTTTTATTGACCCCGAATTCACATTTTCTTTTATTGGCTTTGACTGGCTTCAACCTTTGCCTGGTTATGGCATGTATTGCTATTTTATTCTAATGGGATTTTTCGGATTAGCGATAATGCTTGGTTATCGATACCGAATCGCCATAATTGCCTATACTCTTTTGTGGGCTGGCGCCTATTTCATGCAAAAATCATCATACAATAATCATTATTACCTATTGCTTTTAATTAGTTTATTACTGATTTTTCTTCCCGCAAATCGTTATGCTTCGCTTGATGTTAAACAAGATCGTGTTAAAGAAGAAAATACGATGCCTTATTGGATTAGTTTTTTATTTATTATTCAAATTGCTATTGTTTACATTTTTGCTTCGATAGCAAAATTATACCCAGATTGGTTAGACGGTACATTTACACGAAATTTACTTGCCGACTCAACTAAAGTAATTGCTCTAAAAAAACTATTTCTTCATAAATGGTTTTTTATGTTTATTGCTTACATGGGTATACTTTTTGATTTGTTAATAGTCCCTTTGTTATTGTTTAAAAGAACTAGAATCTTTGCTTTAATTGCTTCTTTAATATTTCACTTATTTAACGCAGTATTTTTAGAAATCGGAATTTTTCCTTTTTTTGCATTGACTTTCGCCTTGTTCTTTTATGAACCCGAGACTATTCGAAGACTATTTCTTAGCAAAAAGCCAAAACTTGAAGATGAAAACTTAAGTCATAATTTCTACGGAAAAAGATTCGTTTATTTTTTAATGATTCCATATTTAATAATTCAAATTGCACTTCCGCTTCGTCATCATTTTATTGAAGGTGATGTGCTTTGGACAGAAGAAGGACACCGATTAAGTTGGCGCATGATGCTTCGCGAACGAAATGGATATATTACTATTAAAATTAAAGATACGATATCAGGAGAAGAATCTATTTACAATTACAGAAAAAACCTAACAGATAAACAAGCCCAAAATTTAGCCACAAAACCCGATTTCATTTGGCAATACTGTCAACGCATCAAAGAGGAATACAAAGGAAAACCTATTGCTATTTATATTGATTGTAAAAACAGCATCAATCGAAAAGAATACAAAACTTTAATTGACCCAAAGTTTGATATGGCTAAGGCCAAATGGAGTCATTTTAAACATAACAAATGGATTGAACTCCAATAAAAAATCCCGATTTCCATCGGGGTTTATTTTATTTACTCATTTCTGTAAAATACTTGTAGAATAGCGGAATAGTTTCAATACCTTTTAAGTAATTGAAAACCCCAAAATGCTCGTTTGGCGAGTGAATCGCATCACTATCTAAACCAAAGCCCATTAAAATTGTTTTACTCTTTAATTCCTTCTCAAATAAAGCTACAATTGGAATACTACCTCCTGAACGAACAGGAATAGCAGGAACTCCAAATGTTTCTGTGTACGCCTTATTAGCCGCTCTATAACCAACGCTATCAATTGGCGTAACATAACCTTGTCCACCATGATGTGGTTTTACCACTACTTTCACTGATTTAGGCGCGATACTTTCGAAATGTTTTTTGAATAATTCGGTAATTTCTTCCCAATCTTGGTTAGGTACTAAACGCATCGAAATTTTAGCATATGCTTTACTTGCGATAACTGTTTTAGCTCCTTCACCTGTATAACCACCCCAAATTCCGTTAACATCTAAAGTTGGACGAATAGAATTTCTTTCATTGGTAACATAACCTGTTTCTCCATGAACATCTTCGATATCTAAGGCTTTTTTGTATTTTTCTAATGAGAATGGTGCTTTTGCCATTTCAGCTCTTTCAGCAGCAGATAATTCTTCTACTTTATCGTAAAAACCTGGAATCGCAATGTGATTGTTTTCATCATGTAACGAAGCAATCATTTTAGTTAACACGTTAATTGGATTCGCAACAGCTCCTCCGTATAATCCCGAATGTAAATCTCTATTTGGACCCGTAACTTCAACCTCAACATAACTCAAACCTCTTAAACCAGTTGTAATTGAAGGTTGTTGGTTAGAAATCATTCCCGTATCTGAAATCAAAATTACATCATTCGACAATTTTTCTTGATTACGTTCTACGAACCAGCCCAAACTTTTCGAACCTACTTCTTCTTCCCCTTCAATCATAAATTTTACGTTACATGGCAAACAATTGTTTTGAATCATATATTCAAAAGCTTTTACATGCATGTACATTTGACCTTTGTCATCACAAGCACCACGAGCAAAAATAGCTCCTTCAGGGTGAATTTCTGTTGTTTTAATTACAGGTTCAAAAGGAGGTGATGTCCATAATTCCATTGGATCTGGTGGTTGCACATCGTAATGTCCATAAACTAAAACCGTTGGTAAATTTTTATCGATAATTTTTTCTCCGTAAACAATTGGATAACCCGGCGTTTCGCAAAGCTCTACGAAATCGCAACCTGCTTTTTCTAAACTTGCTTTAACTGCTTCGGCCGTTAATACGACATCGTGAGCATAAGCGCTATCAGCACTTACTGATGGTATTTTTAAAAGTTCGATTAATTCGCTTAAAAAACGTTCTTTATTTTCTTGAACGTATTGTTTTATATTGTCCATTGTGATTGTTTGATAAAGTTCAAAAATACAAAAAATGTTGAAATCAAATCCATAAATTTGCCACTATAAAACACAAATTAAAAACCATAAATTAATTGAAGACTAATAAAACCTCATTTTCCTTACAAGAAATCTATTCAAAGATGGAATATTATTGTTCTTATCAAGAACGTTGCTACAAGGAAGTAGAGGAAAAATTATATTCGTTTTCTATAAATTCTACTGAAAAAGAGGGAATTCTGACCTATCTAATCGAAAACAATTTCATCAACGAAGAACGTTTTGCACAAAGTTTTGTTCGTGGCAAGCACAACTATAAATTTTGGGGTAAAAACCGCATTGTGAACGAATTGAAATTTCGAAATATATCATCACGAATTATCACGATTGCTTTAAAAGAAATTCCAGAGGAAACCTATTTAGAAAATTTTCATCAGTTAGCCGAAAAACATTGGAACAGCATCACCGAACGAAAAGGACAAAAGAAAAATAAAAAATTTGTCGATTTCTTACTTCGTAAAGGCTATGAAACGGGTTTGATTTATGAGAAACTGAAAGAACTGGAAGTGGGGAGTTAGAAGTGAGGAGTTGTTACACAGAGCCACACGAAGTCAACACAGCGTTTCACGGAGATATAATTATATTCCTTATGTAGTTTAGAAAACTTTGCGTGGCTTTGCGTTAAAACATTTGTGTACCCTTTAAACCGCAGATTCGCAGATTTTAAAAATTTACTTTGCGTGGCTTTGTGTTAAAACATTTGTATCACAATAAAATCGTACTTTTGCAAAAAAAATCCATGTTAGAAAATAAAGACCAATCAAGAACCAGTTTATCGCAATTAGGCGAATTTGGCTTAATAGAACACTTAACCAAAAACTTTACTATTAGCCAAGAATCGACACTAAAAAGCATTGGTGACGATGCTGCGGTATTGAATTTTGGCGATAAAAAAGCGGTAATTTCTACCGATTTATTAGTTGAAGGTGTTCATTTTGATTTGGCTTACATGCCGTTAAAACACTTAGGATACAAAGCCGTTGTTGCAAATATATCTGATATTTGTGCGATGAACGCTACTCCGACTCAAATTACGGTTTCGGTAGCGGTTTCGAATCGTTTTCCATTGGAAGCTTTGGAAGAATTGTTTGAAGGAATTACGTTAGCTTCTAAAATTTACAATGTAGATGTAATTGGTGGCGATACGACTTCTTCTCAAAAAGGATTAATTATTAGTATAACTGCAATTGGTGAAGCAAATTTAGAAGATATCGTGTACCGAAATGGCGCAAAAGAAAATGATTTATTAGTAGTTTCAGGCGATATTGGTGCGGCTTATATGGGATTACAAGTTTTGGAACGCGAAAAACAAGTGTTTCAAGTAAATCCAAACAACCAACCGGTTTTAGACGATTACACGTATTTAATCGAGCGACAATTAAAACCAGAAGCGAGAACTGACATCAAAGAACTTTTAGCAAAATTAGAAGTTAAACCAACTGCCATGATTGATATTTCAGATGGTTTGTCGTCCGAGATTTTACACTTATGTAAACAAAGTAATGTAGGTTGTAATTTATACGAAGAGAAAATTCCAGTTGACCCACAGTTGATTAATGTGTGTGAAGAATTTAATTTAGACATCACAACCGTAGCGTTAAGTGGTGGCGAAGATTACGAATTGCTTTTCACTATTAAAATGGAAGATTTTGATAAAATCAAAGGTAATCCAAATTTCACCGTAATCGGTCACATGGTTGCCGCTACTGAAGGAAATCATCTAATCACAAGAGCGAATACAAAGATTGCATTGAAAGCTAGAGGGTGGAATGCTTTGATTGATTAGTTTACAGTAGCAGTATTCAGTCGCAGTTTAAAAAGCTTTAGAGATAAAAACCCCGAATTTCATTTGAAATTCGGGGTTTTGTCTTAATTCTTACTACTTTAATTACATTTTCATCAACCAATTTCTCATCGAAACTTCATTGTTGATAATATTGCGTAATTCAGAAATTTTAACTCTATCTTGTTGCATAGAATCTCTGTGACGGATAGTTACCGTTTCATCTTCTAAAGTTTGATGATCTACCGTAATACAAAATGGTGTTCCTAAAGCATCTTGTCTTCTGTAACGTCTACCTACAGCATCTTTTTCATCATACGCTACATTGAAATCCCATTTCAAATCATCGATAATTTTACGAGCCACTTCTGGTAAGCCGTCTTTTTTAACCAATGGCAAAACAGCAGCTTTTGTTGGTGCTAAAACTGAAGGCAAACGTAAAACTGTTCTTATAGAACCATCTTCTAAAACCTCTTCTTGTAATGAGTTTGAGAAAACCGCTAAGAACATTCTATCCAAACCAACCGAAGTTTCTACAACATAAGGCGTGTAGTTCGAATTGGTATCGTTATCAAAATATTGTAATTTTTTACCTGAATATTGTTCGTGCGCTTTCAAATCGAAATCGGTTCTCGAGTGAATTCCTTCTAATTCTTTGAATCCGAATGGGAAGTTGAATTCGATATCTGCAGCAGCGTTTGCATAATGCGCTAATTTTTCATGGTCATGGAAACGATAATTTTCTTTTCCTAAACCAAGCGATTGATGCCATCTTAAACGCGTTTCTTTCCAATATTCGTACCATTTCATTTCTTCGCCTGGTTTAACGAAAAACTGCATTTCCATTTGTTCAAATTCACGCATACGGAAAATAAATTGTCTTGCCACAATCTCGTTTCTAAACGCTTTACCCGTTTGAGCAATTCCGAAAGGAATTTTCATACGACCCGTTTTCTGAACGTTTAAAAAGTTTACGAAAATACCTTGAGCTGTTTCTGGACGAAGGTATAAATCCATTGCATTTTCAGCAGAAGCACCTAATTTGGTTCCGAACATTAAGTTGAATTGCTTTACATCGGTCCAGTTTTTTGAACCGCTTTCTGGACAAGCAATTTCTAACTCTTCGATTAATGCTTTAACATCAGCAAGGTTTTCTGTCTCTAAAGAACGCGCCATTCTTTCTAGAATTTCTTTCTTTTTAGACAAATATTCCATCACACGAGGATTGGTTGTTTTGTATTGTTCTTCATCAAATGAAGCTCCAAAACGCTCACGTGCTTTGTCGATTTCTTTTTGTGCTTTTTGATTTAATTTTTCGGCATAATCCTCAATTAAAACATCAGCGCGGTATCTTTTTTTAGAATCTTTATTATCGATTAATGGATCATTAAAAGCATCAACGTGTCCAGAAGCTTTCCAAGTGGTTGGATGCATTAAAATTGCAGCGTCTAATCCTACAATATTTTCGTGCATTTGCACCATAGATTGCCACCAGTATTCACGGATGTTCTTTTTTAACTCCACACCATTTTGTGCATAGTCATAAACCGCACTTAAACCATCGTAAATTTCGCTCGACGGAAATATAAATCCGTACTCTTTTGCATGCGAAACTACATTCTTAAAAATATCATCTTGTTTTGCCATAGTGCAAAAGTAAAAATAGGAATGAAATAAAGAAAAGAAATTAGAGAATAAAAACAAGAATTGTTAATATTCGAAAACGGTTGTACCAATTTTAACGAAATCGTGGTAAATATTGATTTTATATTTACCTCTAATTGTCTTTTTTTGCTCTAAATCAACATAAGTACAAACATCTGTATCTTGTCTTTGATAATTAGTACTTACAGATGCACTGTATTGAAGTTTAATATTATTTTCTGTTTCAACATAGGTATTCTCGGAGGAAATAATTTGATTTTTAGGATTTACAACCTGAACAAATATGGTTTTATTTCCCGCCTTAACAAATTGGTTTTCTTGTAACGTAAAACAAACTCTCAATTGTTGAATTTTTGGCTCACGTAAATTATAACTTTCAGAATAAATTTTAACTCCTTTTGCATTAACATTTAAAGCATTAAGATAGTCGCTTTTTATCAAACTCCTAATATTAGAGTCTACATTATTATTTAACGATTTGCCAACGATATTAGACTTCCCAATTTGTTGTTCTTTGGTAAAAAACATTATTGAGTCATCAACAGATTTAAATTTAGATGCATTTTTAAAAGATTCAGAGTTTATTAACTTTATTTCTTGACTGAATCTGATACTATCTGCTTTGTTCTTTATACTTACAGAATCATATTTATAAAGAATTTCTGTTAATTGACTTTCAAGTACTTTATTTTCTAATTCAGAACTATCCATGTAGTCTTTAAAATCAATCGAAACCTTGTAATATTTGACACCTAGAAACAAAGAAATAAGCATTAAAAAAATGATACTTACTTTTAGTGTTTTATTTTTTTTAAGCGCCATGTTAATTTTTTTATATAAATTTATTTAAAAATGTTAATGCTTTTATAATTAATCGATAAAATGCTAAAATATCTGATAAACTTAATTTTCCCAAAACTATGCTTTGGCTGTAATTCGTTACTACTAAATAATGAATCTATTCTATGTAGCAAATGCATTCATGATATGCCCTTCACACTACATCATCTTTTAGACAACAATGATACAACAAAAAAATTTTATGGCATAATACCAATAGAATTTGGCTCTTCAATGTTATATTTTCATCAAAATGGTATAGTTCAAAATCTAATTCATAATCTAAAATACAAAAACCAACAACAGATTGGTAGTTTTCTTGGAAAATTATATTCTGAAGATTTAAAATCGGTTACTAAAATAAAAACAATGTCAGAAATTATCCCTGTTCCACTTCACAAGAAACGACTTGAAGAGCGAGGTTATAATCAAGTAACTACTTTCTGTGAAGCATTATCTAATGAATTAAAGATTCCGCTTAACAACTCATTATTGTACAGAAATTATTATTCAAAAACACAAACAAAAAAAGATAAAGAAGCTAGAAAAGAGGTTAGTAATGCCTTATTTGATGTGCATTATACAGAAAAAGATCACAACAAACACTTTTTACTAGTTGATGACGTAATAACTTCTGGCGCAACCCTTGAAGCATGTGCAAGAACTTTACTAAAAATACCAAATACTAAGGTTAGTATAATAACTATTGCCTACACAATCTCATAAAAATTAGCAAAAATTGTATGTTTACACTAAATATAGTTGTTATTTTGTGGTTTGCAATTATTTGAAACAATGACAAATTTTAAAAACATATCTATTTTACTAGCTAGCTTATTATTAATAAATTGTGCCAAAAGAACAACTATTTCAGGAGGTGACAAAGATACTATAGCACCCAAAATAATAAATAGTCTACCCAAAAACTTTAGCACTAATTTCGAAGGAAATGAGATTAAAATAACTTTTGATGAGCTGATTAAAGTAAAAGACATTAATAAACAATTAATTATTTCACCTCCCATGAAAAAGCAACCTATAATTGTACCTCAAGGGAGTGCCAGCAAATTTATTTCAATTAAAATTTTAGACACATTACAACCTAACACAACCTATAGTTTCAATTTTGGGCAAAGTATTACCGACAATAATGAAGGAAATCCATTCTCGCAATTTAAATATGTTTTTTCTACAGGAAATACTTTAGATTCTTTATCAATTGTAGGAAAAATCAAAGACGCATATAATCAAAAACCCGATAATTTTGTTAGCGTGATGTTATATGATGCCAAAACATTTACCGACTCAACAGTATACAAAGAAAATCCATTGTATATTACTAACACTTTAGATAGTTTAAAAGAATTTTCTTTAGAAAATCTGAAGGAAGGTTCGTATAAAATTATTGCACTAAAAGAAAAAACAAACAACAACAAGTTTAACACCGATACTGACAAAATAGGCTTCATTGAAAGCACCATCACAATCCCATCTTCTGAAACGATTGAATTAGAACTTTTCCAAGAAAAACAGGCTTTTAAGGCCGAAAAACCAACTCAAGAAAGCAACAATAAATTATTTATGGGATTTAAAGGAGATATTAAAAATTCTACAATTACTGCCTCTTATGGAAATAAAGAAATTCCAATTAAAGTAAGTAAATTTCCTGTAAAAAATAAAGACTCTGTCCAGATTTTTTATCCAAATATCAAAATGGACTCCATACAAATTTCTGTTTCTAATGGCAATTACAATAAAACATTCAGTTCAAAGCTAAAAACACTTAAAATTACCGACAGCCTTAAACTAGAAAATAAAACCGAAAATGTATTGGCTTTTAGAGAATCTTTTAAAATTAAAACTAATACTCCAATTTTGAATATTGATGAATCCAAAATATCAATTAAAAACAAAGATTCTATTCCTGTAAAATTCAGCACAAAATATGTAGATTTTGAACAAGAGATAACATTTGATTTTAAAAAGGAAGAAAATCAAAAATACATCTTGAATATCCTTCCGGGTGCGATTAAGGACTTTTATGAAACAACTAATGATTCATTAAAATATGTTTGTGAAACAAAACAACTAGCCGATTATGGAAATTTAAAAATAAATTTAATAAATGTTAAACGCTTCCCCATAATTGTTGAACTTTTAATTAAAGATGAAGTAGTTTATAAAATGAATTCTAATAGTCTTACGAGTTTTTATTTTGAAACCATTGAGCCTAACCTATATACTATTAGAATTATTTATGACGATAACGCTAATAATGAATGGGATACCGGTAACTACTTAGCAAAAAAACAGGCTGAACAAATTATTTACTTTCCAAAAGAAATTGACGTTAGAGCGAATTGGGATGTAGAACAAGATTTTATTTTGGACTAGCGAATATTAAAATCGTCTCTATCATTCAAAAAATTAAATTTTATTCTAGCATCATGTTGAGTCATTTTATCTAATTCAAAGATAAAAACACCTAATTCATTTTCGCAGTCCACAATTGTATTTCCTAAAAAGTCAATAGCTTGAGAATGTCCGGGATATACTAAATGATTGGCGTCTTCTCCTATTCTATTAACGCCAATTGTGTAACACATGTTTTCTATGGCACGTGCTTTTAACAAGGCATCCCAAGCATTAATTCGTGGTTTTGGCCAATTGGCAACATACAATAACAAATCATAATTTTCAACATTTCGAACAAAAACCGGAAAACGCAAATCGTAGCAAATTTGCAGGCAAATATTCCAATTGTTATAATTTACAATTACTTTTTCAGTTCCTTTTTTGTACACTTTTTCCTCTCCCGCTAAGGTAAACAAATGACGTTTATTGTAAAACTGCACTTCGCCAGATGGAAAAATAAACACCATTCGGTTGTAGAAATTTTCATTTTCTTTGATGACTAAACTTCCTGTAATAGCACACGTTTTCTTTTTAGCCAAATCTTTTAGCCAAGCCATGGTTTCGCCTTCCATAGTTTCGGCTACAGCAACTGGATTCATGGTAAAACTAGAAGTGAACATTTCGGGTAAAACAAATAAATCAAACGATTCGTCTTCATTTAAAAAATATTCTTCTATGAATTTTCGATTTACTATTGGGTTTTCCCAAGCTAGTTTGGTTTGAAAAAGTGCAACTTTCATTAGGTAAAATTTTTATTAAAAGTACAAAAAAACGCATCCAAATGAATGAATGCGTTTTTATTATTTTAATGTTTCAATGAATTATTTCAAAGAAGCTTTTAAAAATTCTCTGTTCATACGAGCGATGTTTTCTAACGAAATGCCTTTTGGACATTCGATTTCACATGCTCCTGTATTCGTACAGTTTCCGAATCCTTCTTCGTCCATTTGACGTACCATGTTTAACACACGTTGTGTAGCTTCTACTTTACCTTGTGGTAATAAAGCATATTGTGATACTTTTGCTCCCACGAATAACATTGCAGAACCGTTTTTACAAGTTGCCACACAAGCGCCACATCCAATACAAGCTGCTGCTTCAAAAGCCTTATCAGCATCGTCTTTAGGAACTGGTATAGAATTGGCATCAATAGTATTTCCAGAAGTATTTACCGATACGAAACCACCCGCTTGTTGAATTCTATCGAAAGCACTTCTATCAACAACTAAGTCTTTGATAACTGGAAATGCTTTACTTCTCCATGGTTCAATGTAAATTGTATCACCATCGTTGAACATTCTCATGTGTAACTGACAAGTAGTAATTCCTGTATCAGGTCCGTGAGCAC
>NZ_CALBSN010000141.1 GCF_937967675.1 uncultured Flavobacterium sp.
CAATTTTGTTAACAATGGGTTAAAGTGTAATGTAATTGATTTACAGTGTGATAAATACCTGTTTAAAATAATCTAAAATAGTATTATATCGGGCTATTATTATCGAATTAAACTGAAATGGGATCGAAATATTTTACTAATTCCACTTTCATCATATTCAATTAAAAACCAATAATCAGTTGAAGGAAGTTTATTTGAATTGAAAGTGCCATCCCAAGCTAGATGGGAAGAATTTAGTTGCGTTATCAGTTTACCATATCGATCATAAATTGAAATTTTCCAATTATCAAAAGTATCCATTCCAGAGATGTACCAAAAGTCATTAATTCCGTCGTTATTTGGGGTGAAATAGTTTGGATAATTGATAATCAAAATCTCTTCCGAAAGAAAATAACCACATGTATTACTGTTAATTACAGTGATTGTATGAATTCCTGGACTCACATTTTCAAAAATATTGCTTTCTTGAAGTACTCCATTATCTAATTGATAATAATAATTTCCTGATGGAATTGCAGATATTGTAATACTTTGATTATCTGTAAAAGCTCCTGAAATACTATAAAAAAAACTTTCTAATTGTGATTCTAAAATAGTTACATTTATAGTTTGAGGTACGGTACAAGAGCTTAAGGTAGGTGTAAAAGTATAGCTTCCTGAAACTAAATTGTTAATAACTGCTGGCGACCAAGTTCCTGAAATTCCGTTTGGAGATATATTAGATAAAATAGGAGCTATTTCTCCTGAACATAATGTTATTGTGTTTGGGAAATCGGGTATCAAACCATTTCCAATAATTATATTTATTTCAAAAACAGGTATATTTTCGCAAGCACCTACTTGAGGTGTAAAAGTATATGTTGTAGTTCCTAAGCTTGATGTGTTTATTATTGATGGGTTCCATGTTCCATTAATTGGGGTTGAGTTTGATGAAGATAATGGTAAAATTTCAGGTGTTGCATTTAAGCAATATGTAGTTGTTATTGGTGGAAAAACTAAATTAATAGTGGTTGCTGGCGTGACGGTTACAACTATGGTTTCCGGATTTCCTTCGCAACCATTTAAAATAGGGGTAACCACATAAGTTACAGTTCCTGAAGTCGTTCCGTTATATTGTAATGTTTGATTAATACTTGTTCCCGAACCATTTGAAAATCCTGTAACATCTGTAGATGAAGCTGTCCAATTCAAAGTAGCATTTACATCGGAAGCGACAAGTGTAATGGCGGTATTGGTATTCGTACATAAAGTCGTTGGTCCTGAATATGTAACTGAAATTGCGGGTAATAATGTCACTGCCGTTCGTGTATTACTTCTGCATCCACTTGAAATAGTGACAGTTTCAGCATAATAAGTTCCGGTGGAAGTAGGTGTGTAAGTCGTTGAATTGGCTAATAAAAGATTTCCATTTGTTTGACTATCGTACCAATTAACAGTTTCTCCACCCATAACACTTACGCTTAAACTTGTAGCTTGATTGGTGCAAAAACGTTGGTCGCCATTCGAAATAGGTGCATTAGGTAATGGAATGAAAACTACACTGTAAATATCCGAAAAAGTAGAACAAAAAGCATTGTTTAAATTAGCAATATCTTGCGCTATTTTAACTCGGTAATACGTTGTGGTTGTTATGTTTGGTAGGGTATAGTTAGCAGTGTTTTCACCAGGAATATCCGTGAAATTTATGTTGTCATTACTGTTTTGCCATTGGTAAAAATGCGAAATACTTCCTGTTGTGACAACTTGTAAATTGGGGTTGGTAATGCTTGAATTTTGGCAAATGGTCATCGTATTTCCAGTAGTTGCTGTGTTGATAATAGTGCTGTTTTCGCCACAAGCTCTAAACATGATATCATCTATGGCTAAGTCGTTTCCGCAACCACCAACACCATTATTTCGCATTTTTAAAATAACCGATGTTTGTCCGGCAGGCATTGTAAAAACCAAACCAAATTGATTCCAAATTGGAATAGAGGTTCCTGCAATATTTCCAGTATTTCCTGAACGTAACAAAATCGTATCGGTTTGATCCCAAATCTCAAAAGTTATGTTAATCGGGATTCCAGTTCCTGGGCAACCACCTGAAGCTGCATTATAGATATTCAACAACCAAGCCGAAAATTCGAATCGAGTATTGCTACACAATCCTGTAACAGTTCTTCTGTAAAATTGTCCTGGAGTATTACTAGCATTGACAATTAAACATTTTCCGTTACTTCCATCGGGCTCATTGTCGGGAGTTCTATCAAGTGAATAATGCCAGTTGCTTGAATTTGGAATTAAATTCGTTCTGTTGTATAAAGTGTATTGACCATCTTGTGGAAATCTAGTATTAACAAAAGTATAATTAGTTACACCAACAGGTAATGCTGGTCCATAATTGGAACCGCTTCCGAAATTTTCCAAAAAAATAGGAGCACCTTTACTTCCATTGCAAAATCCCAACTGACCATGAGAGTGGTAGGATAATAAAAATATAACAGTGGCAAAGTAAAATTCCTTTATTTTTAGCGACATGATTATCTTGTTATTCAAAACATTTAAAGATAAAATATCTTTTTAAAGTTAAAAATAAGATGTTGTCATAAAAACTATACAAAAAGACATGTTTTAAGTAAACTAAACATCTACAGGTTTTACTAGATGTATAATAATAAGAATACTTTTTTTGTATAGGTGTTGTTTAGGTTGTTTATGGTTACTGAGAAGAAATAAAAGTCTTTTTTTAAATAGAGCACAGTTTTTCAGCCGCCGCCATCAAAGTTTCATCCGTTTTAGCGAAACAAAAACGTAGCATGTGTCTATCCGTATTATCGTTATAAAAAACAGAAATCGGAATAGCCGCCACACCGTGATTTACTATCAATTCTTTAGCAAAATCCACATCGTTTTTGTTCGAAATTTGATTGTAATTCACCACTTGAAAATACGTTCCATCGCAAGGCATTAACTCGAATCGACTGTCTTTGATTAGGTTTTGAAATAAATCGCGTTTGCGTTGGTACATGTTGGAAACTTCACTAAAATCAACTACATCTAAATATTCTGAAATAGCATGTTGCGAAAAACTATTCACGCTAAACACTAAAAATTGATGTACTTTTTTCATTTCGTACATTAGATGTTCAGGAGCAATTAAATAACCTACTTTCCAACCCGTAACATGTAATGATTTTCCAAAAGACGAAGCGATTATCGTTCGTTCTACTAATTTTGGACGTGTATTAAATGAAAAATGAGGTTGTGAAAACGTAATGTATTCATAAACTTCGTCGCCCAAAATAAGAATTTGAGGATGTTTTTCTAAAATAGTTTCTAAAGCTTCAAAATCTTGTTCTGTCCAAATTCTTCCCGTAGGATTGTGCGGATTATTGATGACAATCATTTTAGTTTTAGCCGAAATCGCGCTTTCAATTCGGTTGAAATTGGGTGTGTAATTATCATTTAATGAAACACGAACGGGTTTTCCGCCCGCTACCAAAACCGAAGGTTCGTAACTGTCATAACTAGGGTCTAAAATCAACACTTCATCACCCTGATTCACAAACGAGTTAATTGCTGTAAAAACGCCTTGTGTAGCGCCAGCAGTAATTAACATTTCAGTTGCGGTATTGACTTTTCTACCGTATTGTTTTAACGTTTGATTCGCAATTTTTTCCAATAACGAAGGCAAACCCGCCATGGGTGTATATTGGTGAATATTCTCTCGAATAATACGTTCCGAAATTTGTAACAAACGTTCATCTTCAGGGAAATTTGGAAATCCTTGCGATAAATTAATAGCTCCGTGCTCATTCGCTAATTGCGACATTACAGAAAAAATATTGGTAGTGATGTTTGGTAGTTTTGACATATGATGATTTAGTGGAAACGAAAATGCAATTTAAATTTAGTTATACTGTTAATAATTTTCTTATGGATAATAATTAACCACATAAAAACATAGATAAAAAGATAGTTATAGTCAATTCATTGTTACACATAGCTATGTTTTCTATTGCAAAGTGAAACGACTTTTAGAGTCTAAGACCATCTATGTATCTATGTGGTTTAAATTTTAAAGAGTAAATTCAATTTAATTTTTTATTTCTTCAAAAATATAAAAAAATACACGCTCTAATTTCTTCAAATTACTTTATTTTGTGATTTAATTTTGAGATTTTGAAGATAATTATCCTAACACCAATGGAAATTGAGCGAGAAAAGGTCTTGAACGCTTTAGCTCGAATTCCCAATTTGAATCATACGTACGAAGTAATTGTTTCTGGAATTGGTCGTGAAAGTACGGCTAAGGCGATGATGCAAATGCCACCACACGATATTTGTGTGTTAATGGGTTTTGCTGCTGTGGTAGGAAAAGAAGCCCATTTACCTGATTATTTGCATTTAGGAAAACCTATCGAAATTACTAATGCTTCGCTATATGGTTACGAAGGCGGCTTGTTTGAAAACGGAAAACCCATTATCACCGAAAAGCCAAAGCTCAACTTACCTTGTTTGTCTTCTTTAACTTCCGACAAGTTTGTAAGAACAACCGATTTAGCCGAAAAAACGGTAGTAAATATGGAAGATTACACGTTTAAATTTTTGAAAAAACCACAAGATTTTATCGTGCGCATCATCTCCGATTTTTTACCACACGAAACCGAAATCGACTTTTTTGAAGAAGTGAAA
>NZ_CALBSN010000142.1 GCF_937967675.1 uncultured Flavobacterium sp.
TCTAATTTTTCATAAAACGCAATACATTCTTCATAAGTAGTGGATTGATTGCCATTACCACGTTCAAAAGGTGTGGTAAAATTGTTTTGTGAAAACACAGAAATAGAGAAGAAAAGCAAACTTATTTTTAAAAAACGCATAGTTGAGTTTGATTTGATTTTCAAAAATAAAGAATCTTTTTGAGGTAGAATTTTATAATTCGTAATTTTTAATTAATTGGCTTTATCTTTGCCACATGAGTCAAAATCCATATTCCAACAATGTACTATTGAATCTTGGTATTCAAAGTTTAAACAAAATGCAAGAAGTAGCGCAACAAGCTATTTTGAATGAAGATAATGTGTTATTGCTTTCTCCAACAGGTTCGGGGAAAACGTTAGCTTTTTTATTGCCAATTTTTCAATTATTAGATGAAGATGTAAAAGGTGTGCAATGCTTAATTTTAGTGCCATCACGCGAATTAGGTTTGCAAATTGAACAAGTTTGGAAAAAAATGGGAACGCACTACAAAGTTAATACGTGTTATGGAGGTCACTCGATAGAAACGGAATTCAAAAACTTAAGTAATCCGCCAGCGTTGTTAATTGGAACACCAGGAAGAATTGCCGATCATATAGAACGAGGAATTTTTGCTACCGATAACATCAAAACCTATGTTTTAGACGAATTTGATAAATCGTTACAATTGGGTTTCCATGAGGAGATGTCGTATATCATTGGAAAAATCACTAAAGTAAACAAACGTATTTTGGTTTCTGCGACTTCAGGTGTTGAAATTCCGAAATATACGAAGGTGGTCAATCCGAAAGTGTTGGATTTTATTCCAAAAGAAAAACAGAATGATAATTTAGATATTCGTATCGTATTTTCGAAATCTAAGGATAAAATTGATTCTTTGTTTCAGTTGATTTGTTCTTTAAATTCAGAAGCTGCCATTATTTTTTGTAACCATAGAGAAGCAGTGGAACGTATTCATGATATGTTGACTCAAAAAGGCATTATTTCTACGTTTTATCATGGTGGATTAGACCAAGACGAACGCGAACGTGCTTTGATTCAGTTTAGAAATGGTAGTGTTTCGTATTTGATTACGACCGATTTAGGTGCGAGAGGTTTGGATATTCCAGAAATGAAACACGTAATTCATTACCATTTACCCGCAAAAGAAGACGAATTCACACACCGAAACGGAAGAACCGCTCGTATGTTAGCCACCGGAACAGCTTATGTTTTGGTAAACGAAACCGAAAAGAAAGCCGATTATTTTGATTACGGAAAACCCCGTTTAGATGTTTCTTATGCCAAATCATTACCAAAAGCGCCTTTATATCAAACGCTTTACATCAGCGGAGGAAAGAAAAACAAGTTGAATAAAATTGATATCGTTGGTTTCTTTTCACAAAAAGGGAAACTAGAAAAAGACGATATTGGATTAATCGAAGTCAAAGATTTTATTTCGTTTGTAGCGGTGAAATATCCAAAAGTAAAATCGTTATTGCAAAACATCAAAGAGGAGAAAATGAAAGGGAAGAAGTATAAAATTGAAGTAGCGAGAAAGGTGATTAAGAAAGAGGAGGAGTAAAATGATTTCGCACAATTGTCCATTATGTAATTCCATAGCAACGCTTTTTTGCGAAAAGCCGAAACATTTGTTTTATAAATGTAATACTTGCGATGGCATTTTCAGACCAAAAGATACTTTCTTGACCGCTGAAGAAGAAAAAGCGCATTACGAAAAACACAACAATGATGTTTTTGATGAACGCTATCAAAACTTTGTTTCACCAATCGTAAATGCTGTTTTACAAGATTTTTCTCCAGAAGCTAATGGTTTGGATTTTGGTTCAGGAACAGGTCCGGTGATTGCTAAAATGTTGACGGATAAAGGCTATCAAGTACAGAATTACGATTTGTTTTTTGCGAATGATGTAGCACTTTTAAATCAAAAATACGATTACGTTTCGTGTTGTGAGGTAATGGAGCATTTTCATAAACCTTCCAAAGAATTTGAATTATTGAAAAGCTTACTACTTCCGAAAGGTAAATTATATTGCAAAACAGCCATTTACCACAATCAAACACCTTTTGAAAATTGGTATTACAAAGATGATTTTACCCATGTTTTTATTTACCAACCCAAAACATTAGAATGGATAAAAAATGAATTCTACTTTTCGAATTTAATAATTAAAGAGAAATTGATTGTGTTTGAGAATTAAAAACACGAATTTCACGAATTTCCACTAATCTTTTCGTGCTGATTTGTGAAATTCGTGTTAAGTCTATTTTTTATCCAAAACCGATTCTGGAACTAACTGAGAAATGTCGCCACCATTTCGCAATACATCACGTACAATACTCGAAGAAATGAACGAAGTTCGAGCAGCAGTTAATAAGAAAACGGTTTCAATTTTCGACATTACACGATTGGTATGAGCAATGGCTTTTTCGAACTCAAAGTCGGCTGGGTTTCTTAGTCCACGTAAAATAAAATCTGCTTTTTCTTTTTTGCACAAATCAATCGTTAAACCTGAGTAAGTGATGACTTTTACTTTGGGTTCGTCTTTAAAAGCTTCTTCGATGAATCGTTTTCTATCTTCTAAGGAAAACATGTATTTTTTTTCGGCATTAACACCAATCGCTACAATTACTTCATCAAATAAAGAAACGCCTCTTTTGATAATATCGAAATGTCCGTTAGTAATTGGGTCAAACGAACCTGGAAATATTGCTTTTCTCATAGTTTATTTCTTTAAAGCCAATTCAATAGCGTTTTCAAATAATTCTGGTAATGAAATTCCAGCTTCGCGAGCCTGTTGTGGAAGAATACTTTCGGTTGTTAAACCTGGAATTGTATTCATTTCTAACATGTGTGGTTCGTTATTTACAATAATGAATTCACTTCTCGAAAAACCTTTCATTTTTAATACTTCGTAAGCTCTTTTAGCAACCGTTTCGATTTTTGCTTTTAATTCATCCGAAATTCTGGCTGGCGTAATTTCTTTCGATTTGCCTAAATATTTCGCTTCGTAGTCGAAAAAGTCGTTTTCCGATACGATTTCGGTAATTGGTAAAACCGTAACAGTTCCTTTATAATTAATTACACCAACTGAAACTTCTGTTCCGTCAAGGAAATTTTCAATAATGATTTCGTCGTCTTCTTTATAAGCGTTTTCAATAGCTGGAAGAAATTCTTCTCTAGTTTTCACTTTCGAAATTCCGAAACTTGAACCCGATTTATTTGGTTTTACAAAACAAGGTAAGCCCACTTTCGCTAAAATAGCATCTACTTTAATTTCGTCGCCTAAATTCAAATAATATGATTCTGCTGTTTTGATTCCGTAAGGCTTTAAAACCGATAACATATCGCGTTTATTGAATGTTAATGCTGCTTGATAATAATCGCAAGAAGTTTGAGGAATATTTAATAATTCGAAATACGCTTGCATTAAACCATCTTCACCTGGCGTTCCGTGTATTGCATTAAAAACGACATCAAAATTGATTTTTGAGCCATTAACCGTTACAGAAAAATCGTTTTTATCAACTGGGAATTCAGCATCATTTTCATCTACATACACCCATTTTTCTTTAAAAATATGAATACGATACGGATTAAATTTATTGCGATTAATATTGTTAAATACAACATTTCCGCTGGTTAACGAAATTTTGTACTCGCTAGAGTAACCTCCCATGATAATGGCAACGTTTTTCATTTTGAAATTCTAAAAGTGATACACAAAAATACATTATTTATTGATAAGTATAGTGCTTTTGCAAGATTCTGAAAGAAATATTTTAAATAAATACCCGTTTTAAAGTGTTAAGAAATGAAAATGAATTGCATCGAAATTTCTTTTTGAATTTTATATCTTTGTCAAAATATCATTCTGTATGAGTTTATTTAAATATTTAACTAGTAGAACTTTTTTTACTCAGGCATTTATAGCTTTTGCAATTGTTGTGGTTTTTACTTTTATAGTAATCCAATTACTTGATTTTAGAACCAATCATGGGCAGGAAATAAAAGTGCCCGATTTATCTAAAATGAAATTAGAAATTGCAGAAGAGAAACTAAACGAATTAGATTTAGAAGTTTTTCTATTAGATACAGTCGAATTTAATGCCGATTTTCCACCTTTTACGATTTTAGAGCAAGATCCAAAAGCAGGAAGTTTGGTAAAAGATGGTCGTAAAGTCTATGTGAAATTAAATGCTGGTGAATTTACAGAAATTACTATTCCAGAATTTAAGGATAAAACGTTTCGACAAATTTCTGCAACCATAAAATCATTAACTTTAAAAGAGGGGAAAATTACTTATAAACCTCACATTGCAAAAGATATTGTATTGCAAATTTTTCAAGATGGTAGACGATTGAGAGCAGGAGATAAGGTAAAGAAAAATTCGACATTAGATTTTGTTTTAGGCGATGGAAAAGAAGTGTTTAACGAAGAGACTTTTAGTTCTGAAGAACCAGCTGATACATTACCACCAACAGAAGAAGTACAACCAGCAGAATTTAAAGAAGGAGATGGCGGATTATAATGTAGGAACCGAACTCGAAGACGAGTTATACGAACATCATCGTTTTGAAGCAAGTAAAGGTCAATCGGCTTTGCGTGTGGATAAATTTTTGATGAACATGATTGAAAATACCACCCGAAATAAAATTCAACAAGCGGCTGAAAAAGGTTCGATTTTAGTGAATGATGTTCCTGTAAAATCGAATTACAAAGTAAAAGCTGGTGATGTTGTACGTTTAGTTTTAGCGCATCCAACTTACGAGCAATTACTAACACCCGAAAATATTCCGTTGGATATTGTGTATGAAGACGACCAATTGTTGGTGATTAACAAACCAGCCGGAATGGTAGTACATCCAGGTCACGGAAATTATTCGGGAACTTTGGTGAATGCGTTAGCCTATCATTTTGAGAATTTACCCATGAACAGTTCGGAACGACCAGGTTTAGTGCATCGAATTGATAAGGACACTTCAGGATTATTAGTGGTTGCGAAAACGGATTTTGCTATGGCATATTTGACTAAACAATTTGCTGAAAAAACTTCGGAAAGAGAATATGTTGCATTAGTTTGGGGAAATATTGAAGAAGAAGAAGGAACCGTGGAAGGTAACATTGGTCGTCATGACACGAATCGCATGCAAATGGCTGTTCATTCAGATGAAGAAAAAGGTAAGCCAGCAGTAACGCATTATAAAGTTTTAGAACGATTTGGATATGTTACTTTAGTTTCATGCCAATTAGAAACGGGAAGAACGCATCAGATTCGTGTTCATATGAAGCATATTGGTCATACGCTTTTTAATGACGAACGATATGGAGGTGATTCCATCTTGAAAGGAACGACGTTTACTAAATACAAGCAGTTTGTTGAGAATTGTTTCAAAGTGTTACCTAGACAAGCACTTCATGCCAAAACATTAGGATTTGAACATCCCATCACAAAGGAATTTTTACGTTTTGATTCTCCAATTCCACAAGATTTACAAGAATGTATTGATAAATGGAGGGTTTATTCAAAAGCGCAAACATTTACAGAAGAATAAAAGAAAATATTTAAAAATTAGAGCCTCCAAATTAAAAGATAGTTGGAGGTTTTTTTATGGCACTATAATTAAATCTTATAAAACTCATAAACCAACTTTTGTATATTTTCGTATTTTTGAAAAACAGAAATTAGAAACTATGAAAATTGTTATATCACCAGCTAAATCTTTGAATTACGAGAGTCCGTTACCGATTTCAAATTACACAGAACCTGCTTTTTTGTCGAAATCGGAAACCATTCAAAAAACGTTAAAAAAGAAAAAACCGAAGCAATTAATGGAGCTTATGGATATTTCTGAAAAGTTAGCCGAATTAAATTGGCAACGCAATCAAGAATGGAGTGTTCCTTTTACGCCTGAAAATGCACGTCCAGCAGTTTATGCTTTTGATGGTGATGTTTATACCGGATTAGATGTGTATTCTTTGCCGACAGAAAAAGTAGCTGTTTTACAAGAAAAATTGCGAATACTTTCAGGTTTGTACGGACTTCTAAAACCTTTAGATTTAATGCAACCGTATCGTTTAGAAATGGGAACTTCAATCGCCATTGGAACGAAGAAAAATTTATATGAGTTTTGGAAGAAAACCATCACAGATGCCTTAAACAAAGAACTTAATAAAGACGAATTATTTTTAAATTTAGCAAGCAACGAATATTTTAGTTCGGTCAATACAAAAGCATTAAAAGTTCCAGTAATTACTCCAGAATTCAAAGATTATAAAGATGGAAAATTAAAAATGATTAGTTTCTTCGCAAAAAAGGCAAGAGGCTTAATGGTGCGTTATATTATGGATACTAATGCTGAAACTATTGAAGATTTAAAAGGTTTTAACTATGAAGGTTATGCTTTTGATGCGAATTTGAGTAAAGGAAATACTTTAGTTTTTACAAGATAGTTAGTTGTCAATCCAGTTTTTTAAGATTTGTTTGCCATGTGGAGTCATGATACTTTCAGGGTGAAATTGTACCGCTTTTACATCATAAGTAACATGTCTTAAAGACATAATTTGCTCATTTGAATCCTCGGAAGTTATGATTAATTCTTTGGGTAAATTTATTTTATTTACAACCCATGAGTGGTATCTACCTACAATAATTTCGTTAGGGATATCTTGAAAAAGTGTATCATTTTCAATAATAATTATTTTGGTTGCTACACCATGATACACTTTTTCAAGATTTATTAATTTTCCACCAAAAACTTCTCCAATTGCTTGTAA
>NZ_CALBSN010000143.1 GCF_937967675.1 uncultured Flavobacterium sp.
CAGTAGATTTTGGATGTTGTTCTAAACCTAATTTAAGCGCTTTTTTGGCCAAATTCAATCGACCTGTATCCATGTAATGAAGAATAATATCTTCAAACTCTTCTGAATCAAAGAAAAAAACTTTATTGGTTTTTAACATCGATTCAAATTTAGATAAGGACAAGCTGTTTTCTTCTTCTTCGTGACTCAAATTCATAGCGCTTTGTTTTATGATTTTATCCTTATTAAAAGTAAGGAATAATATTGGGGTAGTGGTTTGGGGTTTGAATTGTTTTAAACAATTTAATTAACAATTTTCAAGAGCAATCCCTAAGCTTCTGGACAATTTCAAAAATCAAATTCAATTTAAACTGATAAAATTATCCAACATCAAACTTCCATCATTTACTTCATTTCTTTTTCTATCTCATTTAATACCTCAATAATAATGCCACAACCTTTTGTAATTTCTTCATTACTAATGGTTAATGGTGGTGTAATTCGAACAGCGCAACCTTCGAAAAGGAGCCAGAATAAAATAACACCTCTTTTATGACAGCGAAGAATTACTTCATTGGTTATCTCAGGAGAATCTGTCATTGCTGCTAGCATAAGCCCTCGACCTCGAATTTCCTTGATTAGTGGATGCACTAAAAGCTTTTTGAAAAGTTGTTCTTTTTCTAAAGTTTCAGCCATTAAATTGGTTTCCGTTATTTCTTGTAACGTTGCTAAACTCGCTGCTGCTATGACAGGATGTCCGCCAAAAGTGGTAATATGCCCTAATTTGGGATCGTGACTTAGTAAATCCATCATTTCTGCTGAAGCGGTGAAAGCTCCAACAGGCATTCCGCCACCCATTCCTTTTCCCATAACCACCACATCGGGAATAACATCGTAGTTTTGAAATCCGAAAAGTTTTCCAGTGCGACCAAATCCGGGTTGGATTTCGTCTAATATCATGATAGCGCCCACTTCATCACAACGTTGGCGTACTTTTTTAAGAAAATCGTTTTGAGGTTCAATAAAACCAGCACCACCCTGAATCGTTTCTAATAAAACTCCAGCTGTTTTGGTAGTGATTTTTTCTAAATCCGCTTCGTTATTAAATGTAATAAAATCCACATCAGGAATTAACGGGCGAAAAATTTGCTTACGTTCCTCAAATCCCATTACACTCATGCTTCCCATAGTATTCCCATGATACGCATTATGACACGAAATCAATTGACTTCTGCCTGTTACACGACGAGCTAATTTTAAAGCGCCTTCAATAGCTTCCGTTCCTGAGTTTACCAAATACGTTTTCGTAAGTGGATAGGGAAGATATTCTGCTAACAACTTACATAATTCTGTTGCTGGATGTTGGGCATATTCCCCATACACCATCACATGAGAATAAGTATCTAATTGTTTTTTAATAGCATCATTTACGCGCTGTGGTTGATGCCCTAAAGTGTTTGCTGAAACTCCGGCAACCATATCTAAATAAGGATTGCCATCGGTGTCGTAAATATAAGAACCCTTAGCATGGGAAATTTCCATAGCTAATGGGTGAGGTGAGGTTTGTGCTTGGTATTTAAAAAAATCTTCAATCATATTTTTGGTGATTAGTAAAAAGTGAATAGTGATAAGTTAAATTTAGCTAATTACTTTTACTCATTACTTTTGTTTTTTTACTTCTAGTTTTTTTACTTCTAGTTTTTTATCTGATTTCTTTTCTTCTTTTTTGTTTTTAGAATCATATTCCAATGTTTCTTTTTGAATTTCCATTGGTTTTTCCGCTTCAATAGCTTTCTTTTTAGCTTCGATTTGAATTTTATCGTCTAAAGCAATTTCTTCAACTGGGAAAATATCGTCTTTACTTAAAATTCGCTCGTCACCACGCCATAAGAAGCCTCTAAGTTTTCGAGCGTTTTCAGGGAATTCACTTTCGGGATATATGTGGCTATCGGTTTTGGTAAAGAAAGTAATTGAATTGATTTTATTTGCTTCTAATTCCAAATTAATTTTACTGCAAACCGTTTTGTTGATACCAATAAACTCATTAGCATCGTTGTACATGTAGTAAATAACTTCGGCATTCTTTACAACATCAACTTCTTTAAGTTTATTGTCATAGAATTTACCATATAAATTTTGTCCTTTTATCTGATTATAACCATTTTTACTAAGACTATCTTTTTGGATGATGAAAGCATTGTTGAGCACTTTTAACGAATCTAATTGTTCGGTTTTATTGTTGCCAATTAAATGCATTACATCACCGGTCATTTGGTTGTCATTGTTCCAAAGAATTGGTTTTCCAATTAGTTTTGTTAATTCTGATTTGTTGTTAGACCATAATGAATCACATTTTCCACTCATGTCGGTTTTGTAGAATCGAACATTGTTAAAAGCTCGAATTACGCGATCTTCTTGCGGACCTGAAACAATGATTTTTTTGCCATGCATATACATCGTATCTTTTTCAACCAATGTTTTTACTAAAGCTCTTTTGGTTAAAATCATTGAGTCTTTTTTGGTTGCAGCGTTTCTATATAATTCTGCGTAATGACCTGTTGCGATTACGTTGTTGATAGTATCAGTAATTTTTACATTATTAATACCTCTCGAATAATTTTTCTTTCTGTCGTAATACAAATCATCACCTTCTATTATCTTATTGTCGAGGGTAATTTTGGAATTTTTGGAAAGTTTTCCAACATCGTTTGTAGTGTCGTAAAATCCGTTTTCGGTGTAAATTACATTTTCTTTACTTGTAATAGTGGAAGGACCAAAAACATAGGCATGACCTGAATTTTCGTAATAATCTAGATTGTTGGTTTTAATGGTGCTTTCAGGATTCGTAACGGTAACGGCAGTAGTAAATTTGTATTTCTTTTGGTCTACATAATAACGACCCGATTTACTTTTTAAGGTGTTTTCTTTATTACGAATGGTTCCGTAAGTATTGTAAAATGCTTGTTGGTTTTTCTTGTCGAAATAAACCGTGTCAGTAGTTAAAGTTGATTCTGGTGAACGCATTACAACATCTCCAGTAGCAAAAGCAAATTCTTTATCACCATTGTATTCCGCATAACGGCTGTTCATGGTGATGCTGTCGCCTTGATTCATTTGAACATTTCCAAACGCTTTTACGTAATTTTCGTCTTTAAAGTGATAGGCTTTGTTGCAAAACATTTTTACGCCATTATGGATAATACGTACATTTCCAGTAAAGACAATAGCACCTGGGATTTCGGTTTGATTCATATCAACGAAATCCGAGTTTTCTATGATGATTTTTTTCTTTTCTTGAGCTAACGAAAAAGTTACAGTTAGCATTAAAAAGGCGATATAAAAAAATGTGTTTTTCAAGTCGGATTTATTTTGAGCCAAATTTAAGTAAAAACTCTAAAAACGACTGATAATTAAGAATAATTTATCAATTAAAAGAAAAAAACGCTTTCAATTGAAAGCGTTTTTAAGAAATTATTTTGTTATCGTTTGTTTTCTGTCTGGTCCAACTGAAATTACTTTAATTGGCACTTCAACTTCTTTCTCAATAAATTCGATGTACTCTTTTAATTCTTGTGGTAATTCATCATATCTTGTCATTCCTGTTAAATCGGCTTTCCAACCTTTCATTTCGGTGAAAATTGGAGTTACATTTTCAGGTTCAATATTATATGGTAAATGTTGAATTTTTTGTCCTTTATAGTTGTAACCTGTACAAACTTGTAAGGTGTCAAATCCAGAAAGTACGTCACCTTTCATCATATACAATTGCGTAACACCATTAACTTGAACGGCATATTTTAAAGCCACTAAATCCAACCAACCACAACGACGTGCACGTCCAGTAACAGAACCAAATTCGTTACCCACTTTAGCCATTGTTTGTCCAGCTTCTTCGAAATCTTCTGTAGGGAAAGGACCGCTACCTACACGTGTTGTGTACGCTTTGAAAATTCCGAAAACATCTTTTACTTTATTAGGTGCAATTCCTAAACCTGTACAAGCTCCAGCTGCTGTTGTATTAGAAGAAGTTACGTATGGATACGTTCCAAAATCAACATCTAATAAAGAACCTTGCGCTCCTTCTGCTAAGATTGATTTTCCTTCTTTTAAAGCTTTGTTTAAATATTCTTCGCTATCAATGAAAGTTAATTTTTTCAAGTCTTCTACTGCTGCAAAAAACTCATCTTCCATTTCTTTTAATTTGTATTGTAATTCTACATCGTAGAAAGCTATCATTGCTTCATGCTTATCTGCTAATGCTCTATATCTTTCTTTGAAATCTTCTAATTCGATATCTCCAACTCTAAGTCCGTTTCTACCCGTTTTGTCCATATATGTTGGACCAATTCCTTTTAAAGTAGAACCAATTTTTGCTTTTCCTTTTGATGCTTCAGAAGCGGCATCTAACAAACGGTGTGTTGGTAAAATTAAGTGGGCTTTTCTTGAAATGAATAATTTAGCTGTAACATCCATGTTGAATTTTGCTAAACCTTCAATTTCTTTTTGGAAAACTACCGGGTCGATTACCACTCCATTTCCAATGATATTAATTGCGTTTTTGTGGAAAATTCCAGAAGGAATCGTTCTTAAAACGTGTTTGATTCCGTCAAATTCTAGAGTGTGTCCCGCATTTGGTCCACCTTGAAATCTTGCAATAATATCATATTTTGAGGTAAGAACGTCAACGATTTTTCCTTTTCCTTCGTCTCCCCATTGTAATCCAAGTAGTAAATCTACAGTCATTGTGTTGTTGTTTGTTGTTTATATGTTAGGTTTATTGTTGTTTTTTTGTGCCATAGAAATATAGTGAGTGGTTTGAGATATCAATACCAAACATTTCTTCCATGGTTTGTTTTATTTGTTGAATTCTTGGGTCACAAAACTCGATAACTTCACCAGAATCGGTTAAAATAATGTGATCGTGTTGTTTATCGAAATACGATTTTTCGTAATGTGCCTGATTTTGTCCAAACTGATGACGACGCACCAAACCACACTCTAATAAAAGTTCGATGGTATTGTAAAGGGTTGCTCTACTTACACGATAGTTTTTATTTTTCATTTTGATATATAAAGATTCGATATCAAAATGTTCGGCAGTATTATAAATTTCCTGAAGAATGGCGTAACGTTCTGGAGTCTTACGGTGTGCTTTTTCTTCTAAAAATTTAGTAAAAACGTTCTTTACAATTTCTTGATTTTTGTTTTCCATCGTATTGGTAAATGAAATATGCGCAAAGATAGTGTTATTTTTATTTTGTATAAAACCTTTAAATTAATTAGGGTATTTTAGTTATTAACTTTTGTTAATTATTATAAACTCGAGTTACTTTATCAATTCCATCTACTTTTTTAATATTTTCAATAAGTTTTTTCAAAATGGTATTATTTTGAACTACAACAGCTACTTGTCCATAAAAAATGCCAGCTTTTGTATTTAATGAGATGCTTTGAATGTTTACATTCATTTGGCTAGAAATTACTTTTGTAAGTTCATTAGTAAGACCTAAAATATCCATTCCTGTAATTTTTAAAACCGCTTTGAATTCTTCTTGTGAAGAGTCTATCCACTTAGCAGGAATAATACGATATGCGTAATTAGATTGCATACTAATTGCATTCGGACAGTCTTTTCTATGAACTTTAATACCTTCGTTTATCGTTACAAATCCAAATACTTCATCACCAGGGATTGGATTACAGCATGATGAAAGTTTGTAATCTAATTTGTCTTGCTCTGTTCCAAAAACTAGTAAATCGTATTTTTTACTGATTTCATTTTTCTGAATTTGATCAGTGTTATGAGACGGTGAGCGTTTAATTGTTTTTTTGAAAAAATTTACAAGAGTGTTACTTTTTTGAGCGGCATAGTCTTTTAATTGTTGGTTTTCAATTGCACCAATTCCAGCTCTGTAAAATAAATCGAGACTAGTTTGTAACTTGAAATAATTTACAAGTTCATTTGTAGTATTTTCGTTAAGAGTAATCTTTAAATGGCGGAGTTTTCGCTCTAATAATTCTTTACCTTCTTCTGCAATTTTTTTAGTATTCTCGTTTAATACGTTTTTAATTTTATTTTTAGCACGCGAAGTTGTTACGTAATCTAACCATTGAGAAGTTGGTTTTTGATTGACTGAAGTAATAATTTCAACTTGGTCACCACTATTGAGTACATGATTTAAAGGAACTAATTTTCCATTTACCCGAGTTCCTATAGTTTTTACTCCAATTTCTGAGTGAATACTAAAAGCAAAGTCTAAAGAAGTAGCTCCTTTTGGTAGCGATTTAATTTCGCCTTTTGGAGTGAAGACATAGATTTCTTTGGCATATAAATTTAATTTAAAATCTTCTACAAAATCGACTGCATTAGCCGATGAATTTTCCAATGCTTCTTTAAGTTGATTTAGCCATATTTCTAAACCATGTTCTTCTGTAGCCCCGTTTTTATATTTGTAATGTGCGGCATATCCTTTTTCTGCAATTTCATCCATTCTTTCACTACGAACTTGAATTTCAACCCAGCGACCTTTTGGTCCCATTACAGTAATGTGTAATGCTTCATAACCAGTTGATTTTGGGGATGAAATCCAATCTCTCAGTCTACTAGGCGATGGGCGATAATGATCCGTAACTAATGAATAAATTTTCCATGCCAAGAATTTTTCATCGTGTTGATCTGATTTGTAAATAATTCGAAGAGCAAATTTGTCGTAGACTTCATCAAATGTTACTCCTTGAACCTTCATTTTTCTACGAATAGAATAAATGGATTTTGGACGACCTTTTATAGTGAATTCAATTCCCTCGTCCGTTAATGATTTGCTTAAAACATCTGAAATAGTTTTGATGTAAGTATCTTGTTCTTCTTTGGTTTCTTTTATTTTACTAACAATATCATTATAAACTTCAGGTTCTGTATATTTTAATCCTAAATCTTCTAATTGTGTTTTAATATTATATAAACCTAAACGGTGGGCTAGAGGCGCATAAATGTATAATGTTTCTGAAGCAATTTTTGCCTGTTTGTAATCGGCCATGCTTTCCATAGTTTGCATGTTGTGCAATCTATCTGCAATTTTAATTAGAATTACCCGAACATCATCATTCAATGTCAATAGCATTTTACGGAAGTTTTCCGCTTGTACTGATATTTCTTGATCGGTTTTAACTTTGGCAATTTTGGTTAAGCCTTCCACTAATTGAGCAATCTTCGGATTGAACATTTTTTCAATATCCTGAACCGTAATGTCAGTATCTTCTACTACATCGTGCATTAAAGCTGCCGCAATGGAAGTTGCTCCCAAACCAATGTCTCTAGCTACAATTTTAGCTACAGCAATAGGATGGAAAATATAAGCTTCACCCGATTTTCTGCGTTGGTCTTTATGAGCATCAACAGCTACATCAAATGCTTTACGAATGATTTTTTTGTCTTCATCTGTAAGGGTTTGATAACTGATGCGAAGTAATTCTTTATATTCTTGCGCAATGGCTTTGTTTTCGGCTTCTAATTCTAATTCTGTCATACATTTTCTTTAACCAACTAAAAGTAAGTTAATTTTTCTAATTGTGCAATAGTGAAAATATAGAAATGAGTAAAGAAAAAATATTTGAAGTTGAATTTTGAATTTGCTATTGAAATTGTCTTTGTCTTTTAGCTTCAAACAACAAAATAGCGGCTGCAACTGAAACATTCATTGAATCAATTTCGCCTTGCATAGGAATGATGATATTTTTGGTGCTTTCGGTTCGCCATTTTTCAGATAAACCAGTAGCTTCTGTTCCCACAACTAAAGCAGTGGGAGTGGTGTAGTTTTGGGTATGATATTCGGTTGAATCTTGTAAAGTAGCGGAATAAATATTAATGTCATTTGATTTTAAATAAGCAATAACTTCTTCCGTAGTTCCAACAGCAATTTGTCGGGTAAACAAACAACCTACGCTAGAGCGAACGATGTTAGGATTGTATAAATCACTTT
This sequence comes from uncultured Flavobacterium sp., assembly GCF_937967675.1. GTDB lineage: Bacteria > Bacteroidota > Bacteroidia > Flavobacteriales > Flavobacteriaceae > Flavobacterium. The sequence continues at coordinate 7,959 of NZ_CALBSN010000143.1, forward strand.
TTGGATTGGCAATGATAACAGCATCAATGTTTGCGGCATCAGCTGTTCTTAAAATGGCACCAACGTTTCCAGGTTTTTCAAGAGATTCACCAACTAATATTAATGGATTTTTCGAAAGTTTTAAATCGGATAAGGCTAAGGATTTGGTTTTTGCAATTGCTAATATACCTTCGGTAGTATCGCGATAAGCAAGTTTTTGGTAGACTTCTTTAGATATTTCTATTACATTTAACGGTTTAGTCGTTAAATCGTTTAATTGTTTTTCTGAAATGATTTCAGGTAAAAATAGAATGGTTTCTAATTCATAACCACCTTTTAGCGCCAATTCAATTTCGCGTTTTCCTTCAATTAAAAAAGTGCCTGTTTGCTTACGAACTTTTGCCTTCTCTTGTAATTGAACTAACGATTTGATAAACGGATTTTGAACCGAGGTGATTTGTTTCATGAATAAGAAATTATTGTGCAAAAGTACAAAAAAAGCCTCTCATTTACTGAAAGGCTTTTGGTCTTATTTTTTTTGTTGTTCGAATTTTCCTTTATAACGTTGGTACAATTCGGTATGGTGACTTTCTAAACTGATTTGTCTTCCATCAATAAAAGCTAATGAAATGACATTGGTTTTCATATCTAAAGCATCGCCTTCAGAAATAAATAAAGTAGCACTCTTGCCTGATTCTAAAGTTCCGTATTGGTTGTCAATTCCTAAAATTTTAGCAGAATTTCCTGTGATTAATTGTAATGCTTGTTCTTTTGTTAATCCCCAAGCGGCACAAGTTCCGGCATAAAATGGTAAGTTTCTTGTTTGCATACGTTCCATGTCGCCTGCATTTTGCAATGCAACTAAAACACCTGCATCAACTAATATTTTAGCATTTTTGTATGGTAAATTTACATCTTCATCTTCTAATAAAGGTAAATCGTGAACGCGTTTTAATAAAACCGAAACGTTATTCTCTTTTAATAAATTCGCCACTTTAAATGCGTAATAACCACCAACAATAACCATGTTTTTGATGTTGTTTTTCTTTTTAAATAAAACGGCATCAATAATTTCTTTTTCACCATTTGCGTTTACGTATAAAGATTTTTCGCCTGTTTGTAAACCTTTCATAGCTTCATATGGAATATCTTTTTTCGCATTTTTACTTCCCAAATAAGCAAAAGCATTGTCAAAATATTCTTGAATTGCCTTTACTTGTGGGTCGTAATTTTTGTTCATTTCAATTCCTCCTGGTTCTGCCCACCAACCCGCTCTTGAATAGCTTCTTGGCCAGTTTAAGTGAATTCCGTCATCTGTTTTAATCGAAGCGTCTTCCCAGTTCCAAGCATCTAGTTGAACAATAGATGAAGTTCCAGGAATTCTGCCACCTCTAGGAGTAATTTGTGCTAATAAAACTCCATTTGGACGTGTTGTTTCTACCAATTTAGATTCGGCATTGTAAGCAATAATACTTCTCACATGCGGATTGAATTCACCAATTTCACTTTCATCATCTGAAGCTCTAACGGCGTCGATTTCAACTAAACCTAAAGTTGAATTTGGTGCAATAAAACCAGGATAAACGTGTTTTCCAGAAGCATCAATCACAATATCGTGTTGGGCTGGTTTCATTACTGTTGCATCACCAATGTTGGTAATTTTTCCATCAATAATTGAAATTAAACTATTTTCAATTACTTGTCCGTTTCCTAAATGCGCTTTAGCACCTAAGATTAAAATCGATTTGCTTTGTTTTGGAGCTGGCGTTTGTTGGGCAAACCCAAACAAAGAAATAAATAAAAGAACTATATATTTTTTCATCATTAGTTGTATTTGTAGTGAGACTCTTTGCAATATTCTCCCAAGGTATCACAGTGGTAGTGACCGTTTTCTTTTTTCTTAGGTAATTGCGTTTTCATTCCTTTGTTTTTAGCGTCTAACATCAAATTGATAAGTTCCGCGCGCTCTTTTTGAATCAATGCTAAAGTCTCTTTTTCTTTTTCTAAATCATAGAAAATGATTCCGTCTACTAACGTTTTTTCTGCTCTTGTGTAGATTGATAATGGACTATCTGACCAAAGTACCACATCGGCATCTTTACCAACTTTGATACTTCCTACTTTGTTATCTATTTGAAGAATTTTGGCTGGATTTAAGGTTACGAAATTCCAAGCTTCTTCTTCCGTTACGTTTCCGTATTTAACCGTTTTAGCAGCTTCTTGATTCAAACGTCTCGACATTTCAGCATCATCTGAATTGATAGAAACTTTTACGCCTTCGTTCATCATAATCGATGCATTGTATGGAATGGCATCGTTAACTTCATATTTGTAAGCCCACCAATCTGCAAATGTTGAACCAGCAACTCCGTGAGCCGACATTTTATCTGCTAATTTATATCCTTCTAAAATATGTGTAAACGTTTGAATTTTGAATCCATAACGTTCTGCTAATTTCATCAACATATTGATTTCCG
>NZ_CALBSN010000144.1 GCF_937967675.1 uncultured Flavobacterium sp.
GATAAAATCGTTATTTTAGGTGGAGAAAATTATAGAATTGGAATGGGTGGAGCTGCGGTTTCATCAGCAGATACAGGTGCTTTTGGTTCAGGAATTGAATTAAATGCTATTCAACGTTCCAATCCAGAAATGCAAAAACGTGCTGCTAACGCCATTCGTGGTTTGGTAGAAAGTGACAACAATCCTATTGTTTCTATTCACGATCATGGTGCTGGTGGACATTTAAATTGTCTTTCTGAATTAGTGGAAGAAACCGGAGGATTAATCGATTTAGATAAATTACCAGTTGGTGACCCAACACTTTCTGCAAAAGAAATCATCGGAAACGAATCGCAAGAAAGAATGGGATTGGTGATTGGTGAAAAAGATATCGAAACCTTACAAAGAATTGCAGACAGAGAGCGTTCTCCAATGTATCAAGTGGGTGACGTAACTAACAACCATAGATTTACATTCGAATCAAAATCTACAGGTGTAAAACCAATGGATTATGCTTTGGAGGATTTCTTCGGAAGTTCGCCAAAAACCATTATGACGGATAAAACCGTTGCTACAAACTATTCAGATTTAGAATATTCAAAAGAAAATATAGGAAGCTACTTAAGTCAAGTTTTACAATTAGAAGCTGTAGCTTGTAAAGATTGGTTAACCAATAAAGTAGACCGTTGTGTTGGCGGACGTGTAGCAAAACAACAATGCGTGGGTCCATTACAATTACCATTGAACAATGTCGGAGTTATGGCATTGGATTTCAAAGGAAAAGAAGGAATTGCTACTTCGATTGGGCACTCGCCTATTTCAGCTTTAGTGAATCCTGTTGCGGGTTCTAGAACGGCTATTGCTGAGGCGTTATCAAACATCGTTTGGGCTCCATTGAAAGATGGCTTACAATCGGTTTCGTTATCGGCTAACTGGATGTGGGCTTGTAAAAATGAAGGAGAAGATGCTCGTTTATACGAAGCAGTAAAAGGATGTTCTGACTTTGCTATTGAATTGGGAATCAATATTCCAACAGGAAAAGATTCGCTTTCGATGAAACAAAAATATCCAAATGATGAAGTAATCGCACCAGGAACAGTTATTATTTCAGCTGCCGGAAATTGTTCGAACATTACAAAAGTAGTAGAACCTGTTTTACAAAGAAACGGCGGAAACATTTACTATATCAACTTATCGCAAGATTCGTTTAAATTAGGTGGAAGTTCGTTCGCACAGGTGTTGAATAAAATTGGAAACGATGTTCCAACAATTCAAAACTCAGAATTCTTCAAAAAAGCATTCAACGTTTTACAAGATTTAATTAAAGATAGAAAAATCAAAGCAGGACACGATATTGGAAGCGGTGGTTTAATCACTACTTTATTAGAAATGTGTTTTGCTGATGATAAATTAGGAGCGTTAATCGACTTGACTTCTTTAGGAGAAAAAGATACGGTTAAAGCCTTATTTAATGAGAATATCGGAGTTGTTTTCCAAGCGAATGCTGAAGTGGAAGCAACTTTCGCAGAACATAATATTGAGATTTTTAAAATTGGTTCGGCTATCGATGGCGATGCGTTTACGGTTATCAACGGAGATGATAGTTTAACTTTTAGTATTGCGACTTTAAGAGATACTTGGTATAAAACTTCTTTCCTATTAGATTCAAAACAATCTAAAAACGGAATGGCGCAAGCGCGTTTTGATAATTACAAAAATCAGAAATTACAATTTACTTTCCCATCACATTTTGATGGAAAATTACCTGTGATTGATGCTTCAAAACCAAGACCAAAAGCAGCAATTATTCGTGAAAAAGGAAGTAATTCTGAACGTGAAATGGCAAATGCAATGTTCTTAGCTGGATTTGATGTAAAAGATGTTCACATGACCGATTTAATTTCGGGAAGAGAAACATTGGAAGACATTCAATTCATTGGAGCAGTTGGAGGATTCTCGAATTCGGATGTTTTGGGTTCGGCTAAAGGTTGGGCTGGAGCGTTTTTATACAACGAAAAAGCGAATACCGCATTGAAAAACTTCTTCAAAAGAGAAGACACACTTTCGGTAGGGATTTGTAATGGTTGTCAATTGTTAATGGAATTAGAATTGATTAATCCAGAACACGAAGTTCACGGAAAAATGCACCACAACACTTCGAACAAACACGAAAGTGGCTTTACTTCGGTAACGGTTCAGAAGAATAATTCGGTGATGTTATCAACTTTGGAAGGAACAACTTTAGGGGTTTGGATTTCACACGGAGAAGGAAAATTCAAATTACCTTATTCAGAAGATAAATATAACATCGTAGCAAAATATGCTTACAAAGGTTATCCAGCAAATCCAAATGGTTCGGATTTCAACACGGCTATGATGTGTGATACAACGGGAAGACATTTAGTAATGATGCCACACATTGAGCGTTCGACTTTCCCTTGGAACTGGGCACATTATCC
>NZ_CALBSN010000145.1 GCF_937967675.1 uncultured Flavobacterium sp.
TTGCACAAGGAGCTTACGAATTAGCGTTAAAATATTCACAAGAGCGTGTTGCTTTCGGAAAACCAATTTTCAATCATCAAGCTATTGCTTTCAAATTAGCAGATATGCACGTAAAAATTACATGTGCTAGATTGTTAATTCACAAAGCAGCAACTGAAAAAGATAACGGTGAAGATATTGCACATTCTGGTGCTATGGCTAAATTATATGCTTCAGAAATTGCATTAGAAGTAGCAAACGAAGCTGTACAAATTCACGGTGGAAATGGTTACGTAAGTGAATACCACGTAGAACGAATGATGCGTGATGCAAAAATCACTCAAATTTACGAAGGCACTTCAGAAATTCAAAGAATTGTTATTTCAAGAGGTCTAGTAAAATAATAATAGAAAATAATTTATTAAAAGGAGTTGAACTTAATTGTTGACTCCTTTTTTTATTACCTTTAAAATAAAAATGTTATTTGAAAATTGGAAAGAAAACTTAGAACCCTTAATTGATAAATACAAAGGTAGAAAGCATCCTCTAAACTATAACAACAGCTATCAATTACTGATAATGGTGATTTTATCTGCTCAAGATTCGGATGCGAATATTAACAATATCACTATTCCTTTTTTTGAAAAACATCCAAATCTAGAAAGTATATCGAATTCAAGCATTGAAGAGATAAACCCTTACTTTACAAAAGTTAAAAATTATCCAACAAAAACAACTTGGATATATGAATTAGCTAAATTTTTAAAAACTGACAATAATATTCCAACAAATTTAACTGATTTAATTTCTTTAAAAGGTATTGGAAGAAAATCTGCAAATGTAATATTAAGAGAAACCAATCAAAAAACAGAAGGGATTATAGTTGATTTACATGTAATTAGAGTTGTACCAAGAATTGGATTAACATCAAAATATGAAGATGGAAATAAAATCGAAAAACTATTAATGCAACAACTCCCTTATGAGATTTGGGATGAAATTGGAATGGCTTTCTCATTTTTAGGAAGAGAAATTTGCCGACCAACCAATCCTAAATGTGATGATTGCCCAATAAATACTCACTGTAACTATTTTAGAAACTTAAAGCAATAAAAAACCACCCTTATGAGGTGGTTTTTCAGTTTCGTATTGACGGTTATAGGTAACAA
>NZ_CALBSN010000146.1 GCF_937967675.1 uncultured Flavobacterium sp.
GAGCAGTTGTTTGATTTAGGAATGGCCGATTGTTTTCATCATTTAAAACAAGTTGATTCGGCACTTTTTTATTGTAGTAAATATATTGAAAGTTATCAAATCACTAAGGTTTCCAAAGAAAATTTATTAATGACTTATAACATTATGACACAGTGTTATAATCAGAAAAATGATGCTAAAAACGCGTATCGCTACGCCCAAAAAAGTTTAGAATTAATACAATCAATAGAAGGAATAAAAAGTAAATCTTTGAATTTTCTTCACAACTACGATTTAAACAAAATAAAGGAGGAATCTAATAAATTTATTGCTTCTAAGAATTATTTTAAAATTTCACTTTTTGGTATTTTGATTCTTTTTGCTGTAGTGGTTTATAGTTTTTATTATTATTACAAAAATCAGAAAGAAAATCATTATCGATTTTTAAAAATTATTCAAGATCTAAAAGAATCTAAAACTTCAGAAATTAGTATTTTGCAAATTGATAAACCAGAAGCTCAACCCAAACAAACTATTGATGAGGAACTGATTGAAAAAATTACATTAGGTTTAAAAAAATTAGAGCAAAAAGAAACTTTTTTAGACCCTAACTTCAAGTTAGCTTTTGTTGCTAAAAAATTAAATACTAATACGGCTTATTTATCCCAATATTTCAATCAGATAATGCAAAAAACCTTTTCGGAATATACGCAAGAATTACGAATTCATTATGTACTTCAAAAGCTGAAAGATGCTCCTTACTTTCGTAAATATACTTTGCAAGCAATAGCAGAAGAAGTAGGTTATAAAGACGCTAATACACTTGTTCGCGTTTTTAAAAAGCAAACCGGACTTTCTCCTAATTATTATATTGAAAAATTAGAAAATACAGATTAAGTATTTGTTAATCAGGTAAATAATAATTATTAAATCTTCTGATTATTTATAAATAGTCCAATATATAAATTGGTCTAGTACTTCATATCATATAGTTTTGATGGAAATTTAATCAAATTAAGCTTCAAATCATCAAAATCAAAAAATGAAAAAAAGAATTACGTTATTCTGCCTATTGGCATTTTTGAATTTCATTCCTAATGCTGTTGCGCAATGTACTACTGCAGCAAATGGATTGTTTCCAGCTAATACCTATACACCAAACTGTAGTGGTAACTATGAGACGTTAACCAGTCAAAGTTATGCAGGCGAGTATAGCAATGTGAATGTAATTGCAAACAAACAATATTCGTTCTCGAGCTCTGTAACAACGGATTATATCACAATTACTAATGCAACAGGAACTGTTACTTATGCAAGCGGAACACAACCTGTAATATGGGATTCTGGCAGTACCACAGGTGTTATCCGTTATTATCTTCATTCAAATGCAAGTTGTGGTAGTCAACAAGTGGAAAGGTCTCGCTATATTCGATGTGCTGACGCATCAAACTGTACACCTCCTTCAAATTTGATGGTATCAAATATAACATCCAATTCTTGTAAAATGACTTGGACAGCGGCATCACCAGT
>NZ_CALBSN010000147.1 GCF_937967675.1 uncultured Flavobacterium sp.
CCTTTTGGAATGTAACAGAAACTTCCGTCAGAGAAAACAGCCGAATTTAAAGCCGCGTAAAAATTATCTTTCATTGGAACAACGGTTCCTAAATGTTTACGAACTAATTCTGGATGTTCTTTAATCGCTTCGGAAATTGAACAGAAAATAATGCCTTTTTCGTTTAATGTTTTCTTGAAAGTCGTTGCCACAGAAACCGAATCCACTACAATATCAATCGCTACGTTATTCATTTTCTTCTGTTCGTCAACCGAAATTCCTAACTTTTTGTACATCGCCAAAAGTTCAGGATCAACGTCTTCTAATTTTTTATTCGGATCGGCTTTTTTTGGTGCTGAATAATACGAAATGGCTTGAAAATCAGGTTTTTCGTAATTAACATTTGCCCATTCTGGTTCTTCCATTTCTTGCCAAGCACGAAAAGCTTCCAAACGCCATTCTGTCATCCATTCTGGCTCGTCTTTTTTCTTGGAAATGGCACGAACGATATCTTCATTTAACCCAACAGGAAACGTTTCCGAGTCCAATTCGGTATAAAATCCGTATTCGTATTCTTTATTTTCTAATTCGACTTTTAAGTCGTCTTCTGTATACTTACTCATATCTTTTGATTTATAGAGAGAAACTCTCCCCACATCCACAAGTTCTTTGGGCGTTTGGATTGTTAAAAACAAATCCTTTTCCATTTAAACCACCTGAAAATTCTAATATAGTTCCTGCCAAGTAAAGAAAACTCTTCTTCTCTACTGCAATTCTAACATTATTATCTTCAAATATTTTATCGTTTTCTCCTATTTCTTTGTCAAATTTTAATTCATATGACAAACCTGAACAACCTCCACTCTTTACGCCCACTCTAACGTAATCCTTAGTGGTATCAAAACCATCATCTTGCATCATTTCGATGATTTTTTTACTTGCCGTATCTGACACTTTAATCATAGCTATTTTGATTTTGTCTAAATTAACCGCAAAGATAAGCCATAAATTGCTTTTTACAAGAGTTGCTAACATTTTTATAACTTAT
>NZ_CALBSN010000148.1 GCF_937967675.1 uncultured Flavobacterium sp.
ATGAGAATATGTTTTTAACACATGAAATGGTTAATAACTTGTTAATACAAAATTTAGGAGGTACTTCATCAATACAAAAAGATAAAGTAGATTTGAATACTTTAGAAACTGTTCTCGATGATCACGAGATGATTGAAAAAGCACAAATTTTTTCAACAGCAGACGGATTTCTAAATATGCGTATTACTCAAAAGACCCCTATCGTAAGAGTTATTACTGATGTTGATAGTTACTATCTTGATTCAAAAGGAGATAAAATATCATTATCGGAAAATTTTTCGGCACGTGTTCCGCTGGTTGTCGGCGCAATAAGTGAAGAAAATTGTAAGTCATATTTGAAGTTGTTTAACGAAATCAAAAATGATGATTTCTTAAGCAAAAACATTACGGCGGCTAAGATTATGCCTTCTGGAAATGTGGTATTAACCAACAGAAGTTATGATTATAAGATAGTATTTGGAAAACCAAAAAATGAGGAAAGAAAGCTAAAGAATTACAAAGCTTTTTACCATCAAGCTATTAAAGATACATTGATAAAAAATTATAAAGAAGTAAACTTGATGTTTATTCAACAAGTGGTTTGTAAGAAATAAATGAAGTTATGAACAAAGACAACATTGCAGTAGGATTAGACATTGGTACAACTAAGATTGTAGCAATGATAGGAAAGAAGAATGAATACGGTAAGCTTGAGATTCTCGGAGTAGGAAAATCAAAAAGTTTAGGTGTTCATAGAGGTGTTGTAAATAATATTACACAAACCATTCAATCAATTCAGCAAGCGGTTACCGATGCTGAAAACGATTCAGGTTATAAAATTAATGATGTTGTGGTGGGTATTGCAGGACAACACATCCGTAGTATTCAACATAGTGATTACATCAGTCGCCCAAATGCAGAAGAAGTAATTGGTGATGCTGATATTGATACGCTTATTGGGCAAGTGCACAAATTAGCGATGTTGCCAGGTGAAGAAATTATTCACGTGTTGCCACAAGAATTTAAAATCGACGGTCAAGCCGAAATTAAAGAGCCTATCGGAATGTACGGTGGAAGATTAGAATCTAGTTTTCACGTAGTGGTTGGGCAAGCGGCATCGATTCGCAATTTAGGAAGATGTATCAAAAGTGCCGGATTAGAATTGTCTGGATTAACATTAGAACCATTAGCTTCGGCTGATGCAGTATTGAGTCAGGAAGAAAAAGAAGCAGGAGTTGCTTTAATTGATATAGGTGGTGGAACAACCGATTTAGCCATTTTTAAAGATGGAATCATTCGTCATACAGCTGTTATTCCTTTCGGAGGAAACGTTATTACGGAAGATATTAAAGAAGGATGTTCAATCATCGAAAAACAAGCGGAGTTATTGAAAACTCGTTTTGGTTCTGCTTGGCCAGGAGAAAATAAAGATAACGAAATTGTTTCTATTCCAGGTTTAAGAGGTAGAGAACCAAAAGAAATTTCGTTAAAAAACTTGTCAAAAATTATTCACGCTAGAGTTGTGGAAATTATTGAACAAGTATATGCTGAAATTAAATTGTACGGACACGAAGATCCTAAGAAAAAACTAATTGCAGGTATTGTATTAACAGGAGGTGGAGCGCAATTGCAACACATTAAACAGCTAGTAGAATACATTACTGGAATGGATACTAGAATTGGTTATCCAAACGAGCATTTAGCTGGAGATTCAGACGAAGAATTGTCAAGTCCATTATATGCTACAGCGGTTGGTTTAGTAATGAATAGTATTAGAAATAATACCAAAAGTGCTACTCCGTTTGTAGAAATGAAAAAAGAAGAACCAGTGGTGGTTCGCCCTCAAGTAGTGGTGGAAGAGCCAATTGCTGATGAAGAAAAAGAGGAGCCAAAAGCAACTCAACCTATCAAACACGAAACAACTGATGACAAAATCAAGCGTTCGTTTTTTGATAAATACATTGATAAGATTAAAGAATTTTTAGATAACGCAGAATAAAAGGAGATACTATGTCAGAATTTGGAAACATTTCATTCGATTTACCAAAAAACCAATCTAACGTAATCAAAGTGATTGGCGTTGGTGGTGGAGGTAGCAATGCCATTAACCACATGTTTAAACAAGGTATTAAAGGTGTTGATTTTGTAGTTTGTAATACTGATTCTCAGGCATTACAAAATAGTCCTGTGCCAAATAAAATTCAGTTAGGTGTTAGCTTAACAGAAGGTTTAGGAGCCGGTGCTAATCCTGAAGTAGGTCAACAGTCTGCTATTGAAAGTATTGCCGAAATTGAAAAAATGTTGGACAGCAACACCAAAATGGTTTTCATCACCGCAGGAATGGGTGGAGGAACTGGAACGGGTGCGGCTCCTGTAATTGCGCAATTGGCAAAAGAGCGCGACATTTTAACAGTAGGTATTGTTACAATTCCTTTCCAATTTGAAGGAAAAGTTCGCTCTGAGCAAGCGTTAGCTGGAGTAGAACGTTTACGTAAACAAGTAGATTCTTTAGTTGTTATCAATAATAATAAATTACGTGAAGTGTATGGAAACTTAGGTTTCAAAGCAGGTTTCTCTAAAGCGGATGAAGTATTAGCAACTGCATCAAGAGGAATTGCTGAAGTAATTACACACCACTATACACAAAATATCGACCTTAAAGATGCTAAGACAGTATTGTCAAATAGTGGTACTGCTATCATGGGTTCTGCAACTGCGTCAGGACCTGAAAGAGCAAAACAGGCGATTATGAGTGCTTTAGATTCTCCATTATTGAACGATAACAAAATTACAGGTGCTAAAAATGTATTGTTGTTAATCGTTTCTGGAACAGATGAAGCGAATGAAATTACAATCGATGAAATCGGAGAAATCAATGATTTCATTCAGTCTGAAGCGGGTTACAATGCAAACATCATTATGGGTGTTGGTGAAGAAGAAGCTTTAGGTGAAGCTATTTCGGTAACAGTTATCGCTACAGGTTTTAACATTGAGCAACAAGCTGAAATCGTAAATACAGAACCAAAGAAAATTATTCATTCATTAGAAGACGAGCAAAAAATTGTTCACGAATTAATGAATAAAGCTGCTTCAAACATTACGGTTAATAATCCAATTTTCGAAACTCCAAAAGTAGAAGAAATAAAAGCCGATATCATCAATCCTATTTGTGACGAAGTGGTAGAACAAAAAATCGTTTTCACTTTAGAAGAAGAAGTAGAGGATCCAAAGTTTGAAATTCATACTCCAGTTGCTCCAGCTATGGATTTAGTTCCAACTTCTGAGTTGATTAAAAATATCGATGTTACATTTGAAGTAATAACATCAAATGTAGCACCTACATTCGAAATCATAACACCACAAATCAGAGAAATCGAAGTAAAAGATCCTGAATTTGTAGTAGCTAAAGAAGAAGAAATCAGTTTTTCATTCGATTTATTTGCTACTAAAGAGGAAACTGTGGTTCAAGAAAATACAATAATTTTCGAATTAACTCCAGAAACACGCCAAATGGAAGTTAAAGATCCTATCAACGTGGTTCCGGTTACTGAGGTAAATCAAAACGGAATTATCAAATATTCATTAGAAGATTACTTAGAAAAAGAAGAAGAATTAGTAGCTTCAAAACCAGTTGCAGTAGTTAACGAGCCAGTGGATGAGGAGTTAAACTTCACTATGAAAACAAGCGTTCAAAAGTTTGAAGATGCAGCTCAATTAGATAACGTATCTCCATTAGAGATGTCAATCGAAGAAACATTAAAATTCAGAGCCGAAGAACGTAAAAGAAAAATGAAAGAATTCAATCATAAATTCAACAACAATGCCCAAATTGATGAATTTGAAAGAATTCCAGCATACAAAAGAATGGGGTTAGATGTGGCATCACAACCTAACAACAACAGCAATCAGTCTAGAATGTCACTAGGAATCGATAGTAACGATGATATTCAACTTCGTTCAAACAATTCGTTCCTTCACGATAATGTAGATTAATCTATTACAAACTAACCTACCCATTAAAACCCGAAGAGCAATTTTCGGGTTTTTTTATTACTTTTGCAATACATTAAAAAACAAAAATTCACAAATAATAAACATAAATATATGAGTTTAGAAGCAAAAATCATGGATCACATGAAAGAAGCCATGAAAGCAAAAGATAGTGTAGCTTTAGAAGCGCTAAGAGCTATTAAATCGGCAATTATTTTAGCTAAAACAGAAGCTGGAGCAGGAGATGGTTTGTCAGAAGATCAGGAAATCAAAATGTTACAACGATTAGTTAAAATGCGTAAGGATAGTGCTGAAATCTTCACCACGCAAAACCGTCCTGATTTAGCAGAACCAGAATTAGCGCAAATTGCTGTAATTGAGAAGTTTTTACCAGCTCAGTTATCAGAAGCTGAAGTAGAAGCAATAATTGCTAAAATCATTGCAGAAACTGGTGCTTCAGGGATTGCTTCAATGGGTAAAGTCATGGGATTAGCAACAGCTCAAATTGGAGGACAAGCAGAAGGAAAATTAATTTCTGGAATTGTAAAGAAATTATTGGTTTAAATAAGAAGAAAGAACAAAGATAAAAGAGCAAAGATTGAGGTCTTTATTTTTTCTTCATTGCTCTATTCTCTTAAAAAAGGCTTCGTAGTTCAACTGGATAGAATATCAGATTTCGGCTCTGAGGGTTGCAGGTTCGAATCCTGCCGAGGTCACAAATAAACGTCAAGATTTCTTGACGTTTATTTTTTTTTAACACATTATTTTTACGTTATTTGTAAGATAGTCTCAAACAAATGAATCCTCCACCTGTAGAACACGAATTATTTTTAGCTGATTACATTGGAATGTTTATAGTGGTAGCGCCTTTTGCCACAATATTTTTTGTTTTTGCATTTTATGTTACAGAGATTGTGTATTTGCGAAATTACAAAAAGCCATTAGTTGTATTTGCTAATTTGAATTTTTTAAAGTTAAGCGATTCTAGAAAGCATATTTTAACTTCTAATTTTCATTTTTATAATAGATTAAAGCCCAAATACAAGCGTTATTTTGAACACCGAGTAGCAAAGTTAATTTTTCATTACAATTTTGAAGGTAGAGATATTGAAGTTACTGAAGAAATGAAAGTAACTATTTCTGCAACTTATGTGATGTTAACATTTGGAATGCGCGAATATTTGAATCCGCTTTTTAAAAGAATCGTTATTTATCCTGATATCTATTATTCGTCTCAAAATGATAATTACCATAAAGGAGAATTTAATCCGAGAATGGAATCTGTAGTTTTTTCATGGAAACATTTCAAAGAAGGTATTGATATTACAAACGATAATTTAAATTTGGGTTTGCATGAATTTACACATGCGTTTCATATTTATGCATTAAAAAGTGATAAAGCTACCTTTGTATTATTTAACGAATCACTTCAAAATTTATTCCAAGTGGTTTCAAAACCAGAACTCAAACAACACTTAGTTGAATCAGGATTTTTAAGGGATTATGCCTATGAAAATCAGTTTGAATTTGTAGCAGTTTTATTGGAGTATTTTTTCGAATCTCCCGATGAGTTTAAGTTTAAATTTCCTTCTATCTTTTTGAAAGTGAAACAGATGATTAATTTTAATGAAGCTTATTTTATTACTGATTAGATAAAAATGTCTGATATAAATCATGTTTTAGTCTTTCAATATTGAGTAACTTTATGTCAATAAATACTCAAGGTCATGAAACAAAAGGTTCCTGTGTCAACTATTATGACAAAAAATGTAGTAAAATTAAATCTGTCAGATGATTTAACTAAAGCTGAAATGCTATTTAAAAAGCATCATATACGACACATTCCTGTTGTTTTTAGTAACAAAATTGTAGGAATGTTGAGTTATACTGATTTGTTGCGGATATCCTTTGCAGATGCTATTGATGATGATGAAGATGTAGTAGATACAACGGTTTATAATATGTTTACAGTGGAACAAGTAATGGCAAAAAAACTTGTTTCTATTACACCTGATACCACAATAAAAGAAGCAGCTGAAATTTTAGCCAGAAAAGAGTTTCATGCACTTCCAGTTTGTGAAGGCGAATTATTAGTGGGTATAATTACGACAACTGATTTAATAAAATACTTAATCGATCAATATTAAATGAAAAAGCCTAACATTTTAAAGTGTTAGGCTTTTTTTAATTACTTCGAAATCTGCTTCAAATCTGCAATAGTTGCAATAGGATCTTGTGCACCGAAAACATAGCTTCCTGCAACTAATACATCAGCACCGGCATCAGCTAATTGTTTTGCGTTTTTATTGGTAACACCGCCATCAATTTCAATTATAGTTGCGGCATTTTTTCTATTGATTAATGTTTTCAGTTTTTCAACTTTTGAATACGTATTTTCAATGAATGATTGCCCTCCAAACCCTGGATTTACACTCATGATACAAACCAAATCAATATCTTGAATCACATCTTCTAATAAATCTACATTTGTATGCGGATTCAAGGCAACTCCAGCTTTCATGCCTTCTGCTTTGATAGCTTGAAGTGTTCTGTGTAAATGAGTACATGCTTCATAATGAACAGTTAAAACATTAGCTCCTAATTTTTTAAAAGTTGCAATGTATCTATCAGGATCAACAATCATTAAGTGTACATCGATGGTTTTTTTAGCATGCTTATTGATGGCATCAAGAACAGGCATTCCAAAAGAAATATTCGGAACAAAAACGCCATCCATAATGTCAATGTGAAACCAGTCGGCCTCACTTGTATTAATCATTTCGATGTCGCGTTGTAAATTAGCAAAATCTGCTGCTAGAACGGATGGTGCAATAAGTGTGTTTTTCATAAACTTGTAAAGTGTGTTGTTGAGTGCAAAGATAGTTTTTAGTTTAAAAGTTTAAAAGTTTTGCAGATTAAAAGATTTAACTCAATTAAGGTTGTGGCTAAAAAACAAAACTCCGGTAATCAGCCGGAGTTTCAATCATCAATCAAAAAACGAACAGTCTTAGACTGTTGTTATCTTTATAGTATAACACTGTCCCGAATTTTCGGAATGTCGAAGTGTTATCCTAAATATGTTTTTAATATTTTGCTTCTAGAAGTATGTTTTAATCTTCTGATGGCTTTTTCTTTAATCTGACGCACACGCTCACGAGTTAAATCGAAAGTTTCTCCAATTTCTTCTAAAGTCATTGGGTGTTGATCACCTAAACCAAAATACAAACGAACCACATCAGCTTCTCTTGGAGTTAAGGTTTCTAATGCTCTTTCAATCTCCGTTTGTAACGATTCGTGAATTAATTCTCTATCTGGATTTGGAGATTCACCTGAACGTAAAACGTCGTATAAGTTAGAATCTTCACCTTCTACTAAAGGAGCATCCATTGATAAGTGACGCCCCGAGTTTTTCATGGACTCTTTTACGTCATTTACCGTCATGTCTAATTCTTTTGCAATTTCTTCTGCCGAAGGAGCACGTTCATTAGATTGCTCTAACAAGGCATACATTTTGTTAATTTTATTGATAGAACCAATTTTATTCAACGGTAAACGTACAATTCGTGACTGTTCCGCTAAAGCTTGAAGAATCGATTGACGAATCCACCAAACAGCATATGAAATGAATTTGAAACCACGCGTTTCATCAAAACGTTGTGCGGCTTTAATTAATCCTAAATTTCCTTCGTTAATTAAATCAGGTAGGGTAAGTCCTTGATTTTGATATTGTTTTGCTACAGATACAACGAAACGTAAATTTGCTTTTGTTAATTTCTCTAAAGCGCGTTGATCTCCGGCTTTAATTCTTTGTGCTAATTCTACTTCTTCGTCTGCAGTAATAAGGTCAACTTTTCCAATTTCTTGTAGGTACTTGTCTAAGGAAGCAGTTTCACGATTGGTAACCTGCTTGGTAATTTTAAGTTGTCTCATCTAAATTTCTCCTTACTTTTTTAAAAGTTCTAGTTGTTATACGTAAGAGGTTTCAAAAAAGTTACAAAAAAAATAAAATAAAATTAAAAAGCCCCGATTTTAAATTGAAATCGGGGCTTTTTATGAATTAATGTAAAATAAATTAACCTTGAGGTTTATCTTTTTTCTCGATAGGTTTCTCTTCTCTTGGAGGTCTTGGTAAAAGTGCTTTTCTTGACACTTTTTCTTTTCGTGTTTTAGGATCAATACCTAAGTATTTTACCATGAACACATCTCCCATATTTACTACGTCTGTAACGTTTTCAGTTCTTTCCCAAGCCAATTCTGATACGTGTAATAAAACTTCGTTTCCAGGTGCTTTAGTATATTCTACAACAGCTCCAAAATCTAACATTTTAATTACTTTAACTTCGTATGCTTCACCTATTTCTGGTTTGAAAATAATAGAATCAATTTTTGCTAATACCGCATCGATTCCTTCTTGGTTAGTTCCTAAGATTTCAACCACTCCTTGTTCGTCAACTTCGTTAATTACGATAGTAGTTCCAGTAGCTTTTTGTAATTCTTGAATTACTTTTCCACCAGGACCAA
Organism: uncultured Flavobacterium sp.; assembly: GCF_937967675.1. GTDB lineage: Bacteria > Bacteroidota > Bacteroidia > Flavobacteriales > Flavobacteriaceae > Flavobacterium. Next base: position 8,491 of record NZ_CALBSN010000148.1, read on the forward strand.
TTAATGCTCCAATGAAGTTTCCAGGAATTGTTCTAGTAATGATTTTAGGAGCTTTTGGTTTAACTGTTGGACGAGGTTGTGCAATAGTTTCAGTGATTTTTCCTAAAATATGCATTCTACCTTCTCTAGCTTGACCTAAAGCTTGCTCCATAATATCGTAACGTAAACCATCAATTTTGATATCCATCTGACAAGCAGTAATACCATCTGCAGTTCCTGTTACTTTGAAGTCCATATCTCCTAAGTGATCTTCATCTCCTAAAATGTCAGACAATACAGCAAATTTTTCACCGTCAGTAATTAATCCCATTGCAATACCAGAAACTGGTTTCACCATCTGAACTCCTGAATCCATTAATGCCATTGTTCCAGCACAAACAGTAGCCATAGAAGAAGAACCATTAGATTCTAATACTTCAGAAACTACACGAATTGTATAAGGACAATCAGCAGGAATCATATTTTTTAATGCTCTTTGAGCTAAGTTTCCGTGACCTACTTCTCTTCTTGAAGTTCCTCTTAAAGGTTTTGCTTCACCAGTTGAGAAAGGAGGGAAGTTGTAATGTAAATAGAATTTCTCTTCCCCTTGTTCTGATGGAGAATCAATTACATTTGCCTCTCTTGAAGTTCCTAAAGTTACCGTAGCTAATGCTTGAGTTTCCCCACGTGTGAATAAAGAAGAACCGTGTACAGAAGGTAAGTAATCAACTTCACACCAAATTGGTCTGATTTCAGTTGTTTTTCTTCCGTCTAAACGTAAACCTTTTTCTAAGATTACATTACGAACTGCTTCTTTATTTGTTTTGTAGAAATATTTTCCTACTAAATCTCCATTTTCAGCTAATTCTTCTTCTGTAAATAAAGCTTTAACTTCTTCTTTAACAACAGCAAATTTTTCTCCTCTTTCGCTTTTACCAGAAGCTTCTTGAGCAATTGCATAACATTTGTCATAAGCAGCTGCTTTTACTTTAGCATAAATAGCTTCGTCTTCTTTTTCACCTTCATATTCTCTGTAAGCAGGAGAACCTATAGCGGCTCTTAAACGCTCTTGTGCTTGAATTTGAATTTTGATAGCTTCGTGAGCAAATTTGATAGCTTCTACCATTTCTGCTTCTGAAATTTCTTTCATTTCTCCTTCTACCATAGCAACAGAATCCATAGAAGCTCCAATCATCATGTCGATGTCAGATTGCTCTAATTCTTCTCTGCTTGGGTTGATAACGAATTTTCCGTCGATACGTGCAACACGAACCTCGGAAATTAAGTTATAAAAAGGAATGTCTGAAACTGCTAATGCTGCAGAAGCTGCTAATCCTGCTAATGCATCTGGCATCACATTTTCGTCGTGACTCATTAATTGAATCATAACTTGTGTTTCAGCATGGTAATCGTCTGGGAAAAGTGGACGCAATACACGGTCTACTAATCTCATTGTTAATACTTCGCTGTCGCTTGGACGCGCTTCTCTTTTGAAGAAACCACCAGGGAAACGACCTGCTGCTGCAAATTTTTCACGATAATCAACCGTTAAAGGTAAAAAATCAACACCAGGATTTGATGTTCTTGCAGAAACTGCTGTTGCTAATAACATGGCATCGCCCATACGAACAACAACAGATCCATCTGCTTGTTTGGCCAATTTTCCAGTTTCGATTGTGATGCTTCTTCCGTCACCTAAATCGATAACTTCTTGGAATACTTTTGGAATCATAAATTTTTAATTCTTAATTAAACAATGGGTAGTTGTGTTGTTGTTGTGTGTAGTTGTTTGTAACCCAATGAAAAACCAAACTTTTTCTGTCAATATAAATAAAACAAAAAGGGGCACGAAGCCCCTTTAGTTGATTATTTTCTAATATTCAATTCTTTAATAATTTCACGATATCTGTTGATATCTTTCTTTTTCAAGTAGTCAAGAAGACTTCTTCTTTTACCTACTAAAAGTACTAACGAACGCTCAGTGTTAAAATCATGACGATTTTTTTTCAAGTGCTCAGTTAAGTGAGAAATTCTAAATGTAAATAATGCGATTTGCCCTTCAGCAGATCCAGTGTTTTCAGCTTTTCCTCCGTGTTTAGCGAAGATTTCAGCTTTAGTTTCTTTTGTCAAGTACATGCCAATATTATTTTAAATGATTTTTATGTATGAATTGTATGATTGCAATTCGGGTGCAAAGATAGAAATAATTGTGAATTATGAATTATAAATCAGGAATTATTTTTTCCAAATTCAAAACTTAAGCAATTTAATCAATCGATTTGAAAGCTTTTTTTAATAAAAGTGGAGTAGCTAAAGTAGTAATAAGCCCCATAATTACTAACATCGAGAAAATTTCGGTATTGATAATTCCTGCTTTGTAGGCAATATTTGCAATTACTAATTCCATAATCCCTCTGGCATTTAATCCAAAACCTAACGCAAGTGAAATTTTATGATCTAATCGCGCAAAACGACCACCAACATATCCGCCTATTATTTTTGAAAGAAATGAAACGGCAATGATGGCAAATAACAACGGATAATTTTGAATGGATGAAAATTGAAACTCTAATCCAATTCCAGCAAAGAAGATAGGAGCTAAGAACCCCATTGCCATACTATTTGTAGTGTTGTGAAACGTGTTTAAATGTTTTTCACCAACTAATTCTTTTGAAATTAGCATCGAAGCAAAAAAGGCTCCAATGATAAAATGTAGTCCAATACTCTCTGTTATTGTTGCGAAAATTAATATGAATACAAAGAAAACAGCAAAAAGTGACTCTTTGCCTTTTAATAAAGAAAGAATTTTATTTAGTTTATTTTCAATAAAATTTTCTTCTCTTGATAAATTTCTAATTACTCGATAAGTTGCAATTACTAAGATTAAGAAACAACTTAATTTTAATAGTGTTAATAAAGTTGCATGTGTTATATTAGAAAACGATTGCTCAACATCTTTAATGTCTAATAATATCCCTAAAATAGTTAACGCAATTACATCATCAAAAATAGCTACTGAAATGATTTTTTGTCCTACTGGAGAATTTAGTTTGCCTAAATCCATCAAAATTCGAATACTAACTGGTAAAGCGGTAATGGCAACACATAATCCTATGAATATCGTTGACATTACATCTAATTCAAAATATCTTCCCACAAAGAAACCTGAAATTATAGGAACAAAAAAGGCTAAAATTGAGATGATAATATTTCGCCCTTTCATCGATTTTACGATTTCATCCAAATTAATTTCCAATCCTGCAATAATTACCAATAAGAAAACTCCTAACTCAGAAATTACTTTTAATTCTTCGGTACGATGAATGAAATTTAAAATCGTAGGTCCTAATAATACACCAGCTAAAATTTCTCCAATCATAGCCGGTTGTTTAAAACGCTCCATAATTTCGCCAAAAAATCGTGCTAAAACTAATAATAGCAATAAATTAGCAAAGAAAGGAAGTTCTAAACTTGGGACGTTAAATTCCATAATTAGTCAGTGTCGTGTTGATTATAATCGCGACAAATGTATAAAAAAGAGTTAAAGAATATATGTTGCTTAAAATAATTTTGAAACCTGCTCGTTAACAAATTCTAAAAAACGTTCGTCTGCTTCTGTAAATGGGTCTAATACGTGTGAATCGATATCAATCTGTCCAATATTAACTCCGTTTATAAATAATGGAATTACGATTTCTGATTTAACAGTAAAACTGCATGCAATATAATTATCTTGAGCTTTCACATCTGGAACTACAAAATTAGCATTCGATTCCGCTACTTGACCGCAAATTCCTTTTCCAAACGGAATTACAGTATGATCGGTTTCAGCTCCGACATATGGGCCTAAATGTAAAGTTTTAGCTTCGTGATTAGCAAAATAAAATCCAACCCAATCATAATAGCTTACGTTATCACTTAATACTTGGCAAATTTCTTGTAGCTTTTCATCGCGATTAGCATTTTCCTTTTCAATAATGCTCGAAATAATCGGTTTTAATTCTTCAAACGTCATAGTTGTATTTTTTTTGCAAAAGTATTTATTCCTTAGTATAAAAAAATCTATATTTTTGTTAAAAATCTATATTTTGAAAAATTTAATAAGTCAATATAAACCCTTTTTTACTTTTTTAATTAAGTTTTTACTTTTTTATGTGGTTTTTGCATTTGTTTATAAGACTTATTTAAATCAATATAATTTAGAAAAAAAGGAAGTAGATTATTTTACTGAAGTAGTAGCAAATCAAACAGTTAATTTATTAAACTTATTTAACGGTGAAGCCTATCACAAACCACATGCTTCAGAAGCTTCCATAAAAATTTTTTTCAAACATAAATATTTAGCAAGAGTGGTTGAAGGTTGTAATGCTATTAGCATTATGATTTTGTTTTCGGCATTTATTTTTGCTTTTTCAAACCGATGGTATAAAACGGTTTTGTACATTTTTTTAGGTATGCTTTTAATACACTTATTAAATGTAACTAGGATAGCATTGTTAACCTATGCTTTATATTATTATCCTAATCAAGAAGAGTTATTACACGGTACCATTTTTCCATTATTTATATATGGTGTTGTTTTTATTTTGTGGATTTTATGGATAACCAAATTTTCGGGCTATGTTAAGAAAACTGCTGCAAAATAAAAAAAGATTTTTCTTAATAGGATTCGCTTTACTAGGTTTGATTTTAGTAAGAGCTTTTGAAGATGAATTGTTTTATGATCCTTTTTTGACCTTTTTTAAATCAGATTATCAAAACAAACCATTACCCGATTTGAATTGTTATTTGTTATTTGGAAACCTGCTTTTGCGTTATGCGGTAAATACATTTTTCTCTCTAATTATCATTCGATTACTTTTTAATGAAAGAAATTTAATGATTTTTTCTGGCTATCTTTTTCTTTTCTTATTCGTCATTCTACTTATCGTCTTCTTTGGATTACTTCATTTCTCTGATGAGCCGGATTATTTGATTTTATTCTATATCCGACGATTTTTAATTCAACCTCTTTTTTTAGTCTTGTTTATTCCGGCATTTTATTATCAGCAAATTTCTCGCTAAATTTTCGTACCTTTATGAAATAATCGTTTGATTATGAAAGTTACTAAATATTCTGGCGAGTTAGTTCATTACGACGAACAAAAACTAATCAATTCTCTACGAAAATCGGGAGCCGATCAAGCTATGGCGGAAACTATCGTTAAAGAAATTGAAAGCGAAATGTATGAAGGGATTTCTTCAAAAAAAATCTACAAGCGTGCTTACCAATTATTAAAAAACATTTCTAACGTTCATGCGGCACGTTATAATTTAAGAACCGCTTTGTTAGGACTTGGTCCGGCCGGATTTTTCTTTGAAAAGTTCATCGCAAAAGTAATGCAAGAACAAGGTTTTAAGGCAAAAGTTAGTGTTACATTAAACGGAAAATGTATATCACATGAAATCGATATTTTGCTTCTCAAAAACGATGTGCTTTCTATGATTGAATGCAAATTCCATTCTGGTCAAGATGCAAAAAGTGATGTAAAAGTACCGATGTATATTTTGTCTCGATTTAATGATGTGAAAGATAGAAAATACGACTTGTTTTCGGCAAAACGAAATATTTCAAAATGTATTATTGTAACCAATAACAGGTTTACCACTGATGCAATTCAATTTGGAGAATGTTCAGGTTTAAATATGTTGAGTTGGGATTATCCTCAAAAAAACGGAATCAAAGAATTGGTAGATAAATACCGAGTGTATCCTGTAACTTGTTTGACGACTTTAACCAAGGCAGAAAAAGATCAATTGCTCATTTTAGATTGTATTACCATCAAAGATTTAATTCTGCATCCCGATTATTTAAAAACTATCGAGTTAAGTCACAATCGAATTAAAAACGTATTGAAAGAAGCGAATCTATTAACCAATTAAAAACAAAATCATGAAAATTCATTTTTTAGGCGGCGCCGGAACTGTAACAGGTTCAAAAACGTTAATCGAACACAATAATCTCCGAATTTTGATTGATTGCGGAATGTTCCAAGGTATCAAATCGTTGCGTGAATTAAATCGTGAACCGCTTTCTATTTTACCTGAAACCATCGATTTTGTAATTCTTACTCACGGACATTTAGATCATTGTGGTTGGTTGCCAAAATTGGTTAACGAAGGTTTTAACGGAAAAATTTTCTGTACCCGACCAACGAAAGAAATTTCGCGATTGATTTTATATGATAGTGCAAAAATTCAGGAGGAAGAAGCTAAAAAAGCCAATGAAGAGCATTTCTCAAAACACGATCCAGCCGAACCTTTATATACAGAGTCTGAAGTAGATGCTGTAATTCCGAAGTTTCGAGTAGTAGATAAAGATTTGGATATAAAACTCGATGATGATATTTCGTTCAAATTCTTTTATGCAAGTCATATTTTAGGCGCTTGCTCGATTGAATTAACGATTGATGGAAAAGTTTTGGTTTTCTCAGGCGATATTGGTCAAGATGATGATGTGCTAATGTTTCCACCTCAAAAACCGAAGAAAGCAGATTATGTTTTTTTGGAAAGTACATACGGAAATCGCCTCCATCCACAAACCGATGCTTTATTTGAATTGGAAACTATCATCAATAATACTTTTAACAAAGGCGGAACCGTTGTAATTCCAAGTTTTGCAGTGGAACGTGTACAAACGATGATGTATTTGATTTGGCAATTAAAAAAAGAAGAACGCATTCCAAATATGCCTTATGTTATTGATACGCCAATGGGAATTAGCGTTTTAGATGTTTTTCAAGATAATCGCACTTGGCACAAACTTTCCTTTGAAGATTGCGACGAAATGTGCAAAGTTTTTACCTTAATTTCCGATTACAAAGACAGTATGAATGCCGTTTATGATAAGCGACCAAAAGTTGTTATCGCAGCAAGTGGAATGATTACTGGCGGTAGAGTTTTGTCTTATTTAGAAAGATTAATTGACAAACCAGAAACAACAGTTGTATTAGTAGGATATCAAGCCGAAGGAACTCGTGGAAGAAAATTATTAGAAGGAGCTCAGGAAATTAAAATTTATGGAAATTATTATCCAGTTGTAGCCAATATTCTTCTAATTGAAAGTTTATCGGCACATGGCGATCAAAAAGATTTACTGAATTGGTTATCTGAATTGGAAACAAAACCTAAAAAAGTATTCCTAGTTCATGGTGAAAATGAAGCTGCGGATGAGTTACGATTGAAAGTGCAAGAGCAATATGGTTTTGATGCTCACGTGCCGTTTTTAGGTCAAGTCATTGAAATTTAGAATAAAATTAACGCAAATTAAAATTCAATTTCCTACTTTTGCCTTGATGAATTTCAGAAAACACATAAGTATCGTATTAGCTTCCTTAGTATTGCTTGCCAATTTAGGGTTGAGTTTTGCCGTGCATTATTGTAAAGATGAAATTGCATCGGTTTCTTTCCAATTTCAAGAAGACGAACCTTGTGTTGAAGATGTAAAATCTTGTTGTGCTATAGCAGATTCTCACGATTCTTGTTGCTCCAACAAACTAATCAAAGTTGAAAAAAAGACCGATGATATATTGGTTAAAACCTTTCAATTAGATTTAGAACCAACTGTTTTTACAGCTAATTGGAAACCAAATTTCGTTGCATTTGAATCAGAAAAATTCGTTTCAAATGAAGTGACTTTTTATTGCGATTCTCACGCGCCACCACTCTACAAACTCTACTGTCAATTGGTTTTTTACGCATAAGTTTATTGTTTTTTATTCTGTAAATCAAAGAATTAATAACAATAAATAATCTTATTATGTTTAAAAATATAGCGTTTTTGCTATTCTTTGTTTCTCAATTTATTTATTCGCAAGAAACGATAAAAGGAACAGTAAAAGACGAAAATAATCAACCTTTATTAGGTGCCAATGTGTTTTGGTTCAATACCGCAATTGGAACCACAACAGATGAAAATGGAAATTTCTCCATAAAAAAATCTGCCGAAACTTCTTTTTTGGTAGTGAGTTACATTGGATTTGAAACTAAGAAAATTGAAATTACTTCAAATACGATTTCAGTAGTTTTAAAAGAAGTAAATACTTTAAAAGAAGTTGTGGTTTCAAAAACCAAAAAAGGAACCGAACATTCTTTATATAAAGTTCAAAACATTCAAGTCATGGGACAAAAAGAGTTGCTAAAAGCAGCTTGTTGTAATTTGTCTGAAAGTTTTAGTACGAATCCATCCATCGATGTCAATTTTTCGGATGCCGTTACTGGAAATCGTCAGATTAAAATGTTGGGTTTAACTAGTCCTTATATTTTAATAGCTGAAGAGAATATTCCTTCGGTTCGTGGTGCTTCACAAGCGTATGGATTATCTTTTGTGCCTGGAACTTGGGTAGAAAGCATTCAAATTACCAAAGGTGCTGGAAGTGTAATTAATGGTTATGAAAGTATTTCAGGGCAAATTAATTACGAAGTTTTAAAACCAGCTAGCGATATACCGTTTTTCTTAAATGCTTATGCTTCTCAAGATGAACGTTATGAAATCAACACGCATTTTAATAATAAATTTTCGGATAAATTGAGTTCGACTTTGTTTTTGCACGGAAATACGCGTGTAGGAAAAAATGATATGAACAACGACGGATTTTTAGATGGTCCAATTGGAAAACAAGTCAATATTTTAAATCGTTGGCAGTATGCTGACGCTGAAAAAGGTTTGGTTAGTTTTTTAAACGTTCGTTACATGAACGATGAAAAGCAAGCGGGAGAAATGGATTTCAATCCAGATACAGATAGATTAACAACAAACGCTTGGGGAAGTGAAATCAACACAGAAAAAATTGAAATTTCAAACAAAACAGGATACGTTTTTCCCGATATGCCGTATCAAAGTTTCGGATTTCAGAATTCGTTTCAATCGCACAAGCAAGATTCCTATTTTGGTTTGAGTCAATATGATATTCATCAAAAAAGTTTTTATTCGAATTTATTATTCAATTCGATTATCAATAACACAAAGAATAAATTCACTACTGGTTTAAACTTCACTTACGATGATTATAACGAATTCGTAGCGGTGAATTTCAGTCGCGATTTCTCAAGAATTGATAACTCAGTTGGTGCTTTTTTTGAATACACTTATGACAATACCGATAATTTCAGTTTAGTAGCTGGAGCAAGAGTTGATAATCACAATCGTTTAGGAACTTTTATCACACCAAGATTACATATTCGATACAATCCTTGGGAAAATGCTGTTGTAAGAGCTTCAGCTGGAAGAGGAAAACGTGCTGCTAATATTTTTGCTGAAAACCAACAATTATTTGCGTCTAATAGAAATTTCTCCATTTTAAATAATGATGGAAGCTTATATGGATTAAATCCTGAAATCGCCTGGAATTATGGGTTGAGTTTCATACAAAAATTCAAATTAGCAGGAAAAGATAGTGAGGTGATTTTAGATTACTACAGAACAGATTTCCAAAATCAAGCGGTGGTTGATGTGGATCATTCACCACAAGAAGTATTGTTTTATAACTTAAACGGAAACAGTTTTGCGAATTCATTTCAAGCAGAATTTTCAATTGATTTGATGACGCATTTGACTTTTAAAACGGCTTATAAATTTTATGATGTACAAAGTCAGTTTACAAGAGGTCAAATGCAAAGAGCGCTTCAAGCCAAACATAGAGTTTTTGGAAATTTAGCTTACGAAACACACATCAAAGACAAAGGACAACAATGGAAGTTTGATGTCACTTACAATTGGTTAGGTGAACAACGTTTGCCGTATACACAATCAAATCCTGCGCAATATCGTTTAGATGAATATGCACGAGCTTTTGGAACATTAAATACTCAAATTACAAGAACATTTTCAAGTACTTTTGAAGTGTATGTTGGAGGTGAAAACATGGGGAATTATAAACAAATGAACGGAATTGTTCAAAATGAAAATCCTTTTGGTACTTATTTTGATAGTAGTATGATATACGGACCCACTTTTGGTGCTATGTATTATGCTGGATTACGATTTAAAATTAGAGATAAAAAAGAGAGTCATAAAATTGAAGAGTTAACTCCAGCTGAAGAGGAAACTCATAACCACTAAATAATAGAAAAATGAAAAAGATAGTTTTATTAGTATTAGCATGTATTTTTTCTTTCACAATGGTAGCCCAAGAGAAGAAAAACAAAAACAAAAAAGTAGAGTTTAAAGTAGCTGGGAATTGTGAAATGTGTGAAAAACGTATTGAAAAAGCTGCCTATTCTGTAAAAGGAGTGAAAAGCGCTGAGTGGCACGCTGATCATGGTGATATTCATTTGATAATAGATGAAACAAAATGTTCAGTAGAAGATGTGGCAAAAGCAATTGCCGCTGTAGGGCATGACACAGGTTTTATAAAAGCTGAAGATGCGGTTTATGACAAGCTTCACGGCTGTTGTAACTATGAGCGAATGAAATAGTAAAAAATCCGATTAGAAACTCTAATCGGATTTTTTGTTAAAATTATGTGTAATTTAATTCTTTGAATCAAAATATGCTATACATTTGTATCGCTTTTAGGTAGAAAGTAAATTCAATTTGAAAAGATTAATAAAATTATTTCCGTTTTTTATGCTCACATTTTTCATGTGGGCTATTGGTGTTTCTTCAAACACAACGATTACGGAAAAATTTAAATCTCAAATTGAATTTCAAAAAAAGAATAACGATTCTAATTATTCGCATTTTCAAACTGTTGAGGTTGAAGAAAGTGAATTTATTATTATTGAATCGGAACCTGAGTTTGAGGTTGAATCAAATTGGTTTTTAAATCATCCTAAAAATATAAATTTTAAAAGTACAGAGTTAAAAGAGAAATCTAACTCGTATTTTACTTCATTATTTTCTTCAAAAGAAACCATTCCACTTTACGATTTATATTGTAATTGGAAGTTTCATCTTTCTTAATACACCTTTATTTTTTTTCACATCATTGTTTTGATTGTGAATGTTCACTGTGTATTAATTTATTTCATTAATCAATGAAAACACATACCGTTGGTTTTGACGAACACGAAGTTCTTCATCACTTAACCCATTATTTACCTGCACAAAATCCGTTGAAAGACTTTGTGCACCACAATACTTTACATGCTTTTCAAAGTAAAAAATTTCACGACGCACTATTAGAAGCTTCTACTATTTTTGGTTATAAAACCTATTTGTCAATAGCCGATTTTAGACAACGTTTTGTTAATAAAGAAATTAACGAGACAGTTTTAGATGCCATTATCATAAAAGCAAAAGGAGCTGAAAATCTTCAAACTTGGAAAGAGAAGTTGCTGAAAATCAATTACGACGAATCCATTTTTCCAAGAATTGGAAGTTTACGTTCTAATTGGAAAAAATACTACGCTATAAATCTAGAAAAATCAACACATAGTTTATTATTTAGAGTGTTGTGTAGTTATTTAGATCAAGGGATTGCTATTTGGAATTTTCCTGTACATGATAAAGGATTTTTAGCTTCTATTAGAGAGTTAGAAAAGAATACCTTTAAAGGAATTTTTACTTCTGATAGAGCAAAAAAACTATTACAAGAAAATGCTTCAATCACGCAGTTATTAGAAATAATTGTAGGAAAAGAAGAATTATTCGAGCAATATCTATTTGACCAACAATTTGGGCATCCAGGTTGGAGTGGCATGATTGCGACTATCGAAAATAATCCTAGTTCACTTTTAGATTCAAAAAATATTACCTTAGAAGAACTAATCAAGTTTGAATTACTTCTTGAAATTGACACATTAGATAATAAGTTTAATGATATTTGGGCGCCACTTGGTTTTAAAATTGAAAACGAATCGTTTTTACTTTTTGAAAAAGTAGAATATAATGAACTTTTTGATGTGTTGTCGTTATGGCAACAAGCATTTGAATGGAATTTCTACGATGCTGTATTATCAAATGTTCAAAATGTTAATGAAGAAAAGGCAGAAAAAATACCAAGTTTTCAAGGGATGTTTTGTATGGACGACAGAGAATGTTCGTTTAGAAGACATATTGAACACATTGATAAAAATGTTTCCACTTATGGAACGGCCGCTTTCTTTAACTTCGAATTTTTCTATCAACCAGTAAATGGAAAATTTTATACCAAATTATGTCCAGCTCCGGTAACGCCGAAATTCTTAATCAAGGAAGAGCACAGAAAGAAAAAGCATGCTAAAGATTTGCATTATCACAAGCAATCACACTCGTTGTTTTTTGGTTGGATAATTAGTCAAACCTTAGGGTTTTCTTCGGCTTTAAAATTGTTTTTGAATATTTTTAAACCTTCGATGTCGCCAGCTACAACGGCTTCATTCAAGCATTTGCATAAAAAATCGAAATTGGTTATCGAAAACAAAGACGCCAATCAAAAAGAAAATGATTTGCAAATTGGTTTTTCGGTAGAAGAAATGGCCAATAGAGTAGAAGGATTATTGAAAAGTATTGGATTAGTTTCAAATTTTTCTCCAATAGTTTACGTAGTTGGACACGGAGCAACTAGTATCAATAATACGCATTATGCAGGTTATGATTGTGGTGCTTGTTGTGGTAGACCAAGTTCGGTAAACGCAAAAGTAGCTTCGTTTGCAGCAAATCATCCAGAAGTTAGAGCCATTTTAAGACAAAGAGGAATTGATATTCCAACTTCAACACAATTTTTACCAGCTTTACACGATACGACTCGAGATGAAATTGCTTTTTATGATGAAGATACTTTGTCCGAAAATAATAAAGCTTTGCATCAACAAAATGTAATCACGTTTACCAAAGCTTTAGATAATAATGCAAAGGAACGTTCAAGACGTTTTGATACTATTGATACTTCAGATACTTTAGAAAAAGTTCACGAAAAAGTAAAACGTCGTTCTTTATCTTTATTTGAACCTCGTCCCGAATTAAATCACGCTACAAATGCAATGTGTATTGTAGGAAGAAGAAGTTTGTCTAAACAATTGTTCTTAGACCGACGTTCGTTTTTGAATTCATATGACTATGAAGTCGATCCTTCAGGAGATTATTTAGCCATTATTTTAGGCGCAGTTGCTCCAGTTGGTGGTGGAATTAATTTGGAATACTATTTCTCAAGAGTTGATAATCAAAAATTAGGAGCAGGTTCTAAATTACCTCATAACGTAATGGGATTAATTGGAGTTGCCAACGGAATCGATGGTGATTTACGTCCAGGTTTACCTAGTCAAATGATTGAGGTGCATGACCCAATTCGTTTGTTGGTTATTGCAGAACATTTCCCAGAGAAAGTATTATACGCAATTTCTAAAAATCCAGCTACTTACGAATGGTTTAAAAATGATTGGGTGAAATTAGTGGCAGTTCAACCTGAAACTAAAGAGCTTTTTGTTTTTGAAGACGAAAAGTTTGTTCCCTATCAACCTATTCAAACTGTAAATTTCATTAAAGATGAAATGCAGTTGGTTGAAACTACAAAAGAAAATCTTCCGGTAGGAATAATCACTAATACCCTTTAAGTCATGAACGAGTTATTGCAATATTTTATACTGTTACCGTTTTTAGGCTTTATCATTAGTTTGTTTTTGCCTGAATCTAAAGAAAAAGCCATCTCATGGACGGCTTTTGGAACGGTTTTTTTACAATTAATAGGATTAGCAGCTTTTATCATTTTTTGGATAATTGACGGAGCTAAAGATTTAAATTTATTAGAATTGTCGGTATTAAAAACAGCTCATTACGAGTTTTATATCGCTTTCTATTTTGACCAAATCTCAGCTGTTTATTTGTTCATTGGAGCTTTATTAACTTCGATGATAACTACTTATAGTCGTTATTATTTACATAGAGAAAAAGGATACAAGCGTTTTTTTAATACGGTTTTGTTTTTCTTTTTCGGATATAACTTAGCTATTTTATCAGGAAACTTTGAAACCTTATTCATTGGTTGGGAGATCATTGGAATTTCTTCTTTCCTTTTAATTGCTTTTTATAGAGAACGTTATTTACCTGTTAAAAATGCATTCAAAGTATTCTCAATTTACAGAATTGGCGATGTTGGATTGCTATTAGCCATGTGGGCAAGTCACCATTTATTTCATGAAAATATTACCTTCATGAAGTTAAATAATTACGAATTGGTCAACGAACATCTGCAAAATCATTCCATTATCGGAATATTCATTGCGCTTTGTTTGGCTTGTGCGGCTGCGGCAAAATCGGCTCAGATTCCGTTTTCGTCTTGGTTGCCAAGAGCTATGGAAGGACCAACACCTTCGAGCGCTATTTTCTATGGTTCCTTATCAGTGCATTTAGGAGTTTTCTTGATGTTGAGAACGTTTCCATTTTGGGAACATCAAACTACCATGCGTTTTGCCATTGGATTAATGGGATTAACCACGAGTTTGGCGGCATCGGTTATGGCAAGAGTTCAATCTTCTGTAAAGAGTCAAGTTGCCTACAGTTCAATTTCTCAAATTGGAATTATATTTATTGAAATTGCTTTAGGTTTTGAAACATTAGCCTTAATTCACTTTGCTGGAAATGCATTTTTGAGAACCTATCAATTATTGGTATCGCCATCGGTAGTGAGTTATTTAATTCGCGACCAATTTTACAATTTCAAACCAAGAGAAAAAGCTATCGAAGATTCGTATCCAAAGAAACTAGAATACACACTTTACATTTTAGCTCTTAAAGAATTCAATTTGGAGGGATTCTTAAATATGGTATTGTGGAGACCCTTGAAAATGATAGGTAAATCACTAGATTTCTTGAATATTAAGAGAATTTATTTCTTCTTCATTCCAATCTATTTATTGGGATTTATAACGTATAAATTCAAGTTGCATTTGCCTTATCAGTTGACTAATATGCTGCCAGAATTGTTTGCTTTTATTGGATTGGTATTCGTTTTCAAATCGTTTTCAGAACGAAGAAGTCCTTTTTTAGCATGGATTTTAATAGTTATGAATCACTTTTGGATTGCATTAGCCATTGTGTTTAATGATAAAGTAAGTGTAAGTGAAATTACTTATTATCTAGCAGGAATTATTGTGGCTGGAATAATAGGGTATGTAGCTTTATTACAACTTAGAAAATTAGAGAGAAAAATTCTGATTAATCAGTATTTAGGTCATGTTTACGAGCATCCTAAATTTGCTTTCTTTTTCTTGTTAGCTACTTTAGGAATTACTGGATTTCCAATTACAACGACTTTCATCGGTGAAGATTTAGTTTTTAGTCATATTGATAGTAATCAACTATTCTTGGCCTTTTTTGTAGCATCAAGTTTTGTGGTTTCGGGTATTGCTGGAATCCGAATTTATGCTCGTCTTTTCTTAGGCCCTCATGTTAAAACATATCATGAGTTGCCTTACAAATCATCTTAATTTATTCGAAAATATATGAACGCAAATATAAAAAAATACATTCCTGCTGATGGATTAGCAGGTTTAAAAGAAAATTTTAAAACGGATGCCATTTCTGGTTTCATCGTGTTTTTATTGGCATTGCCATTAAGTTTAGGAATCGCAAAAGCTTCTGATTTCCCACCAATTATGGGATTAATCACGGCTATTATTGGTGGAATTGTAGTTTCATTTTTCATGGGTTCTCGTTTAACAATTAAAGGACCAGCTGCTGGTTTAATTGTTATTGTTGCTGGGGCTGTTGCCGAATTTGGAAAAGGAGATAATGAATTAGGTTGGAAATTAGCTCTTGGAGCAATGGTTGTTGCAGGGATTATTCAAATTCTTTTCGGGATTTTGAAATTAGGAAAATTAGCCGATTTTTTCCCGCTTTCTGCTATTCACGGAATGTTAGCAGCGATTGGAATTATCATTATAGCAAAACAAATTCCCGTTTTATTGAATGATAATCCAACGTTAGCAAAAGGTAAAGGGCCATTGGAATTATTGGCTAATATTCCAAACTTCATTGCTAATTTAGATCCTAAAGCTTCTATTATTGGTGTGGTGAGTTTGTCAATTATGATGGGATGGCCGTATATCAAAAACAAAACTATTAAAATGATTCCAGCTCCGCTTGTGGTATTGTTGTTTGCTATACCTTGTGAGTTATTCATGCATTTTAAAGAAACAGAACCTGCTTATGCTTTAGTGAAAATTGGAAGTTTTGTTGATAATTTGAATTTCAATGCAAGTTTTGAAGGTTTTTCTCAAACAGGATTGTTTATTAAATATGTAATTATGTTTGCCTTAGTAGGAACTTTAGAATCATTGTTAACAGTAAAAGCAATCGATTTGTTAGATCCTTTCAAAAGAAAGTCAAATATGAATAAAGATTTAATTGCTGTTGGAATTGGAAATACAATTGCTGCTTTCTTAGGAGGTTTGCCAATGATTTCTGAAGTGGCGCGTTCTTCTTCAAATGTAAATAATGGTGCAAAAACAAGATGGGCTAATTTTTTCCACGGATTCTTTATTTTAATGTTTGTGTTGTTAGCAACCCCAATTTTAGAGATGATTCCTAATGCAGCTTTAGCAGCAATGTTGATTACGGTAGGGATTAAATTAGCCCATCCAAAAGAGTTTATTCATACGTTTCAAATTGGTAAAGAACAATTGGCAATCTTTTTAGTAACGATTTTCTTTACATTATTCGAAGATTTACTTATTGGTATTGCTGCGGGTATGGTTTTAAAAATCATCATCCATTTAATTAATGGAACACCAATTTCTTCATTATTTAAAGCACCAACTTTAGTTTCTTTTGAAGGGAATAATTATTTAGTTGAAATTAGTAAAGCAGCTGTTTTTACGAATTACTTAGGAGTAAAAAGTAAATTAGAAGCGATTCCTTATGGTTTTGATGTAACTATCGACTTAAAGAAAACAAAATTAGTTGATCATTCTGTAATGGAAAACTTGGAGCACTTTAAACATGATTATGAGGCAAACGGTGGAACTGTCAAAATTAAAGGTTTGGATAATCATAAACCACTTTCTGCTCATCCATTGTCTTCAAGAAAAGCAAAACTAGCTTAGTTTTTTAGCAGTAAAACAATAATTGGAAACCCATAATCAAATGGGTTTCCTAAATCTTTATGTCAAAAAATGAAAAATATTTTTAAATTTTTAGGAGTTTTTGCATTAGTATTTGTCACTATAAATGCTAATGCTCAAGATGAAAAAAAGTCCGAATCCAATAGTTTTTTTAAAGATCGTAAATTCAATTTAAATGAAGATGGAAGTAACTATGTAAAGTTTACGATGTTAGCTCAGCTTTGGCTTCGTAGCCAAGAATATAATCCAGGAACAACAATTTTTGGAATTGAAAAAAGTAGCGGAACCGATATAGGAATTCGTCGTTTTAGAATACAGATGTATGGGCAATTAACGGATAGAGTTTTTATTTATTCGCAATTTGGACAAAACAACTTAAATAATATTTCTGATAGAAAGCAAGGTTTCTTTTTGCATGATGCCATGGGGGAATATGCAATCGATAAAACAAAATTGTCTTTAGGAATGGGGTTGTCTGGTTGGAGTGGTTTAGCTCGTTTTTCCTCTCCATCAACAGGTTCTATTTTAGGAGTTGATGCGCCACTGTTTCAACAAACTACAAATGATGTTACAGACCAGTTTTTGAGAAAATTATCAGTTTTCGCAAAAGGGAAATTAGGTAAGTTAGATTATAGAATTGCAATGGCGCAACCAATGGCAATTCAAAAATCAGCCAACTATAATCCAACCATAAATACCAATTGGAATTTTTCAGCTGCTTCTCCAAAAATGCAATGGAACGGTTACTTTCAATACCAATTTAAAGACCAAGAAAGTAATTTGATGCCTTACATGACAGGAACTTATTTAGGTAAGAAAAAAGTATTTAATATTGGTGCTGGATTTATTTATCAAAAAGATGCCATGTGGAAATTAAATACAGTTGGTGATACTATTAATCACAATATGTTGCATTTATCTGCTGATATTTATTACGATGCTCCAGTTGGGACAAAAGGACAAGCTATTAGTGCTTATGCAAGTGTTACAAAATATGATTTTGGAGATAATTACACGCGTAATTTAGGTGTGATGAATCCAGCAAATGGAAATAACAATGCTACAATTTTAAATGGCGCTGGAAATGCATTTCCAATGTATGGAACAGGAACAACTTTATATGGTCAGATTGGATATAAATTTAAAGAGAATTTAATTGGAAAAACCACTCTTATGCCTTACGCATCGATTCAGAGTTCTAATTTTAATCGATTAAACGATCAAATGAATTTTTATGATATTGGTGTAAACTGGTTATTGGCAAATCACACTTCGAAGTTTACCGTTTCTTATCAAGATAGACCAATTTATAATACTGCCGGGGACCAAGTTTCTAGAAATGGTTCTGTAATAGCACAATATCAAGTTTTCTTCAATTAGATAGTTTTATTTTTTGTTTTAAGTTAGTTTTAAAAATAAAACCCGATTAGAAAGTTCTAATCGGGTTTTATGTATTTGAGTATTGTGAATTTTACATCATGCCTGGCATTCCTCCGCCCATTGGCAATGCAGGACTGTCTTCTTTGATGTCAATTAAAGCACATTCAGTAGTTAAAATCATTCCTGCTACAGAAGCAGCATTTTCTAAAGCTACACGAGTTA
>NZ_CALBSN010000149.1 GCF_937967675.1 uncultured Flavobacterium sp.
AATTTGGCCAAAAAAGCGCTTAAATTAGGTTTAGAACAACATCCAAAATCTACTGGATTAAAATTAGTTCAGGTAGAAATGTTGGTTTATGAAGACAAACTCGATATTGCGGAAAAGTTACTGAACGAGTTGTACGCCATAGAACCAACTAACGAAGAAATTTACATTCAAAAAGCCAACATACATTCTAAAAGAGACGAACACGAAAAGGCTATTTCATATTTGAAAATTGCTTTGAAGTATACGGATGATTATGCTGATGTGTATTCTATGATTGGGATGGAATATCTTTTCATGGACAATTTAGAAATGGCGAAAGAAAATTTCATCAAATGTTTAGATGAAGACACAGAAGATTACTCTGCACTTTATAACGTGGTGTATTGTTTTGATTTCTTAGATCAAAATGAAGAAGCCATCGTTTATCTAAACCGATTCATTGACAGAAATCCCTATAGCGAAGTCGCTTGGCACCAATTAGGACGCCAATATTACGCATTAAAAAACTACGAAAAAGCAGTTTGGGCTTTTGACTATGCGACATTAATTGACGAAACCTTCTTAGGTGCGTACATGGAAAAAGCAAAGTCATACGAAAAACTAAAAAAATACCAAGAAGCAATTGATTGTTACAATATTACATTAGAATTGGACGAACCTTCATCTTTTGTATTACTTCGCGTGGCAAAATGTTTCGAAAGATTAGGCAATACTGAATTTGCTTTAAATTATTATTTAAAAACAGTTCATGAAGATCCATTATTAGACAAAGGCTGGATTGCGATTACTGATTTTTACATTCGTCAAAAAAACTTCCAAAAAGCCCTATACTATGCAAATAAAGCCATTGGAATCGATGGTGATAATTCGTTATATTGGAAACGCTTTGCAGCTGTAAATAGCGCTTTACATTTCTTTGAAGAAGCAGAATACGGCTACCGAAAAGCATTTGAATGTGGTGACATTAATCTAGACACGTTCACACTTTGGACGGATGTTTTACAATATTTAGGCGAGTTTGATACCGCAATCGAAATTCTTCTAGAAGCAAGTAGTGTTTTGCCAGATGAATATGAAATCGAGTACCGTTTGGCTGGATTGTATTTTCTAATGGATGATATAACAAAAGGAAATCTTCATTTAATTAATGGAATGAAATTACAACCAAAACATCTAACTTTGTTCCAAGAATTATTCCCAGTAGTTTGGGAAAGAACGGAAGTTCAAAAAACGATTTCTAAATTTAAAAAATAGAGAATTAACAACCCTTAATCCATTCCAAAGTAGCGATGCTTTGGAATTTTTATTGCAATGAGAAAACTATTTCCCGATTATCTAATTATTACGCTTAAAGGCCTAGCCATGGGTGCTGCCGATGTTGTTCCTGGTGTTTCTGGTGGAACTATTGCTTTTATTTCTGGTATTTATCAAGAATTGATTGATAGCATTAATAATGTGAATCTTTCGGTATTAAAAACATTAAAAAAAGACGGATTAAAAGCAGCTTGGAAACAAGTAAACGGCAGTTTTTTATTGGCTTTATTATCTGGAATCGGAATCAGCATTTTGACTTTTTCTAAAGTGATAACCCATTTATTAGAAACCCAACCTATCTTAGTTTGGTCGTTTTTCTTTGGTTTAATTATTGCTAGTATAACTCTAATTTGGAAAGAAATTACGAGTTGGAAATTAGTGGATATTCTCTTTTTATTGATTGGAATTACCATTTCTTATTACATTACCATTGCAAGACCAGTAAGTTCTCCTGATAGTTATTGGTATTTATTTTTATCCGGATTTATTGCCATTATTGCCATGATTTTACCCGGAATTTCTGGCGCATTCATTTTGCTTTTAATGGGTTCGTATGAAACCGTAATTGGAACAATCAATACTTTCAGAGAAGGATTAACTTCAGCCAATTCAGAAATCTTAACACAAGCTTTATTAAAATTAGGTATTTTTGCGCTTGGCTGCATTATCGGATTAAAATCATTTTCTAAAGTATTACACTGGATGTTTGAACACCATAAAAACACTACATTAACTTTGTTAGTAGGTTTTATGGTTGGTTCGTTAAATAAAGTTTGGCCTTGGAAAGAGGTATTAGAAACTAGAATCAACAGCCATGGCGAAGTAGTACCTTATATTGACAAGAGTATTTTACCACAAAATTTTAATGGTGAACCCCAAATTGCCATGGCAATCGTATTAGCTATTTTAGGATTTGTATTGATTTTTGGAATGGAAAAAATGGCAAGTAAATTAGGTAAAAACTAAATTTGTAAAAAAATAACGTTCAAGTAACAATTTAAAACAAGACTCTGATTATATTTGATAGATTGTAATTTTAACTTAATACCAAATGAAAAAGAAAACAAAAAAACAGTTGAAATTTGGCTTAATTGGTCGAAACATAAGCTATTCTTTTTCAAAAAAATATTTCAATGAGAAGTTTGAAATTGGCCATTTTGATAATTGCGAATACAAGAATTACGATATTGAAAACATTAAAGAGTTTCCCAAAATAATCACAGAAATTAAAGGTTTACGTGGTTTAAATGTTACTATTCCCTACAAAGAAGAGATTATTCCATATTTGGATAAATTATCAAAAACAGCTAAGAAAATAGGCGCTGTAAACTGCATAACCATTTCCAAAAAGAAAAAACTAAAAGGTTACAACACCGATTATCACGGATTCAAAAAATCGATACAACCTTTATTGAAAGAACATCATAAAAAAGCATTAATTTTAGGAACGGGTGGTGCAAGTAAAGCCATTGCTTACGCTTTACGAAGCTTGAAAATTGAATATGATTTTGTTTCCAGAACGGCTGATGAATTTCAATACAAATACGAAGAATTAGATGCTTCTATTTTTGAAGAGTACACAATTATCATCAACACTACTCCAGTAGGAACACATCCGAATGTGGAGGAATGCCCGAATTTAGATTACAGTTTGTTTACCAAAAAACACATTGCTTTCGACTTAATTTACAATCCTGAAGAAACTGCATTTTTAAAAAAGGCTAAAGCGCAAGGCGCCGTGACGAAAAACGGTTACGAAATGTTGGTTTTACAGGCAGAAAAGGCTTGGAAGATTTGGAATGAGTAGATTAGCACGCGGATTACACAGATTTTCAAGTGCTGATTATAACTGATTTCTTTTAAACACATAGACACAATAGAAAAACTATGCGTTGATTTTAGACGTTGCACTTGGCATAGAACACATTTAATTGTACGTTTATTCTGAAACAAAACTTCTTCAAAGAACCAATCCCAAGAAAGCCTTTTGATAGCTATCTAACCCCGATAGGAGCGACACCTCGTATAGCGGATAGCGGGAAAATGGATGGCAAGGAAGCCCAAAACACTCGTTTCAAAGAAAATAAGTGATTAATTAGTCGATTTTTTTTGAATTTTCAAGGTGCTTTAGTATCTTCACACCTTATTTAGTAACCTTAAGCATTTACACAATGTCAGAAGCAACACATGATAACCTGCACAACGCAGATGGACAAGACCAAATGGAACAATTAGATGGTGTTACCATTATTAGTCAATCGGTATTAGAGGAAATAGACAATTCTAATGCAGAAGAAAATGAAGATGATTCGATAAAAGAAAAGCACGAAATTCCAGTTTTGGATTACGATGCAATGTCGATGGAAGCCTTAACCGATGAGCTGGAAAAATTAGTCAACAACGAAAAAGTAATGGCGATTAAAGACCATGTAGAAGGCATTAGAAAAGCTTTTTCGGACAAATATCACCATTTTATAGACGAGAAAAAAGAGGAATTCTTAGCTCAAAACAACGAAGAAGGTTTGGATTTTGAGTATCACTTTCCTTTAAAAAATAAGTTTGATGGCATTTACAACGCATACAAAGCGAGTAAAGCCAAACACTTCAAACAATTACAAAACAATTTAGAGCAAAATTTCGCCGTTCGTGAAAGCTTAATCGAAGAGTTGAAAAACTTAATTGATTCAGGAGATTCGAGCATTAGCGATATGTTCAAAAAAGTAAACGATATTCGTGAACGTTGGAAAAATGCAGGTGCAATTCCAAGAGATAAATACAACATCTTGTGGAACAATTACCATTTTCACATGGAGCGTTTTTACGACATCATGCATTTAGACAAAGAAGCGCGTGATTTAGATTTGAAAAACAATTTAGAGCAAAAGCAATTAATTATTGCTAAAGCTAAAGAATTGTTGAACGAAGCTGACGTAATGAAAGCCTTCCGTGAATTGCAATTGTTACACCGCGTTTGGAAAGAAGAAATTGGTCC
>NZ_CALBSN010000150.1 GCF_937967675.1 uncultured Flavobacterium sp.
ACCCCTCTTACCAGGATGAAAACCTGGCGTCCTAACCGATAGACGAACGGGCCATTAACCAATTCTATTTTCAATATGTAGCCCGTAGGGGAATCGAACCCCTCTTACCAGGATGAAAACCTGGCGTCCTAACCGATAGACGAACGGGCCATCTCGTACTTTAAAGTCTAAAAGACCTCATTTCCGTAATGCGAGTGCAAAGATAAACACATTTTTTATTCCTGCAATAGCATCAATATTTTTTTTTCGCTTTTTTTACTCTTTTTTTAGTAAGCCTTTGCAAATAAGACTCTTCCTGACGAAGGTTTTCCTGTTAAAACACAAGTTCCAGCTTCTTCTACTCTATCTAAAGCGATACAACGAATGGTTGCTTTTGTTAATTCTTTGATTTTCTCTTCAGTTTCTGCAGTTCCGTCCCAATGTGCTGCTAAGAAACCACCTTTAGTTTCTAAAACTTCTTTAAACTCTTCGAAAGAATTAACTTCTGTAATATGAGTGTTTCTATAATCTAATGCTCTAGCAAACAAGTCATTTTGAATAGTTGTCAATAAATTTTGAATGTAATTTACTACTCCATCTTTAGCCACAACTTCTTTAGACAAATTATCTCTACGCGCAATTTCGTAAGTTCCGTTTTCTAAATCGTTTGGTCCAAGAGCAATTCGCACTGGAACACCTTTTAATTCCCATTCTGCAAATTTGAATCCTGGTTTTTGAGTATCTCTATTATCGTATTTAACTGAAATACCTAATTTTCTCAATTCAGCAACTAAACCATTCACTTGTTCTGAAATTGCATCAAATTGCTCATCAGTCTTATAAATAGGAACAATCACTACTTGAATTGGCGCTAATTTTGGAGGTAAAACCAAACCTTTATCATCTGAATGCGTCATTACTAAAGCTCCCATCAGACGGGTAGAAACTCCCCAAGAAGTTCCCCAAACGTGTTCTTGTTTTCCTTCTTTATTAGCAAATTTCACATCAAAAGCTTTGGCAAAATTTTGACCTAAGAAATGCGAAGTTCCCGCCTGCAAGGCTTTACCATCTTGCATCAAGGCTTCGATACAATAAGTTTCATCAGCTCCAGCAAAACGCTCTGTTTCTGTTTTCAAACCTTTAATCACTGGAATTGCCATGAAGTTTTGAACAAAATCAGCATACACATTCATCATTTTCTCAGATTCCTCAATCGCTTCTTGACGTGTTGCGTGAGCTGTATGCCCTTCTTGCCATAAAAACTCAGCTGTTCTTAAAAACAAACGGGTTCTCATTTCCCAACGAACCACATTAGCCCATTGATTGATTAGCAAAGGTAAATCACGGTAAGATTGCACCCAACCTTTATAAGTAGACCAAATAATAGCTTCAGAAGTTGGACGGACAATTAACTCTTCCTCTAATTTAGCATTAGGGTCAACAATTAATTTCCCTTTATTTTCTTCATCCGTTTTTAATCTGTAATGTGTTACGATAGCGCATTCTTTAGCAAAACCTTCAGCATTTTTTTCTTCTGCCTCAAACATACTTTTTGGAACAAACAAGGGAAAATAAGCATTACTATGCCCAGTTTCTTTAAACATTCTATCTAGTTCAGCTTGCATTTTTTCCCAAATTGCATAGCCATATGGCTTAATCACCATACATCCTCTTACTCCTGAATTTTCAGCTAAATCAGCCTTTACGACTAGTTCGTTATACCATTTGGAATAATCTTCCGCTCTTGTTGTTAAGTTCTTGCTCATTATGAATATTTTGGCACAAAAATTGTTTATATAATTTTTAACTAATTTGTTTGGCAAAAATAGTTAAATTTGAAGTGTCCAACAATAAAAAAATAAGAGTTATGAAAACTTATTACTTACATACCCAAAAAAATGCCATATTTTCTTTGTTTGGATTATTGGCAGTAATCACAAGTTCTTGTGGTTCCTACCAAAATTCGTCTTACTACAATAATGATGGTGTGTATGGTTCTGAAAAATCAAACACTCAAACGGAAAATAAAGATTCTGAGCAAAATACTGATCAATCAAACAAATACGCTCTGCAATTTAGAAACATGCAAGATGATTACACCTACTTTACAGATGTAGACAACTATAACACCCAAGAACAAGACACTGTAGTTACTGTTTATAAAAATGACTCAAACAATAATTATGCTGGCTGGGGTAACAATTCATCTGATGTTACGATAAACTACTATAATAACGGATGGGGATGGAACAATTGGTATTCGCCTTATTGGGGAAGCCCATGGAATTTTGGATGGAATAGTTGGTATTCACCTTATTGGGGATGGAATAATTGGTACGGAACAGGTTGGGGATGGAATAGCTACTATGGTCTAGGCTGGGGAGGCTATTATGGAATTAATTGGGGAGGTTACTATGGTCTAGGATGGGGATACAATGGATATTACAGCAATAATGTTTCCTACAATCATGGTCGAAGAGGAGGAAATGGATACTATAATAATGGTGGTAGAACTTCAAATCGATCAAACACAACACGTCCTAACTTTAATAGCAACTCACCAAGAACACAGAATGCAACTCCAAGATCGCACAATGCAACTCCAAGATCGCAAAATACAACACCTAGAGAAGGCACACATACACCTAGAACAAATACACAATCACCTCGAACCTCAACACCAAGCAGTTCTTCTCCAAGAACAAACTATTCATCACCAAGAAGTTCATCAGGAGGAAGTTTTGGTGGAGGAAGTTTCGGAGGTGGAGGTCGTTCTGGCGGTGGCGGTGGAAGAGGCGGGAGAGGTTAACTAATTCACTAAAAGATTAAAAAAATTGAAATGAAAAAATTGTTATTATCCATAATTTTTGGTAGTTCTCTAATAGCCACAGCACAAGAAACTACTACTAATGATGCTTTAAGATATGCCATAAATAATTTGACTGGAACTGCTAGATTTAGAGCTATGAGTGGCGCTTTTGGTGCCGTTGGTGGAGATTTATCTTCAATTAATGTAAATCCTGCAGGATCATTATTTTTCAATAACAACTTCGCAAGTATCACGATAAGTAATTTTAATACTGGAAATCGTTCTAATTATTTTGGAACAAGAACAAAAGAAAATCTAAGTACATTAGATTTAAATCAATTAGGAGGTGTTTTAATTTTTAATGATGGTTCTGGAAATTCCGATTGGTCAAAAATTGCTGTTGCACTTAACTATGATAGCACCAATAATTTTGACAACAATATCTTTTCTGCTGGTGTGAATCCTTATAATTCTATCGGAGGTTATTTTATAGACAAAGCACAAGGATTGCCATTAGAGTATATGCAATTACAACCTGGAGAAACTGTATCCCAACTTTATTCTTACTTAGGAGAAACTTCAGGCTTGGGATTCCCAGCACAGCAAGCGATGTTGGGCTACCAGGCTTTCTTATTTGAAGCTTTTGACGACTCTGACCTAAACAATGTTGATTATTACACCAATATACCAACAGGAGGAGATTATTACCACGAAAATTATATTTCAACCTCTGGATTTAATGGAAAACTAACAGCAAACGTTGCTACAGCTTATAAAAATAAATTATTTTTAGGCTTGAATTTAAATGCACATTTTACAGATTATACTAAATCAACTTCAGTATACGAAGGAAACAACAATCCATTATACACCTCTGGATTGACTGTTACCGATATCCAATTTGACAATGAATTATACACTTACGGAACAGGATTTTCTATGAATGTAGGAGCAATCTATAAATTCACCGATAATTTTAGAGCCGGTGTTGCTTATGAATCTCCAACATGGTATAATTTAAATGACGAATTATCGCAACGTTTAATTGTGAGAACTACTGACGGAACAACAGATTATCAAGATGTTATTAACCCTAACGTTGTTAATATTTATGAAACCTACAAAATTCAAACACCAAGTAAATGGACTTTTAGTGGCGCTTATATCTTTGGAAAAAAAGGATTAATAAGTGTTGATTATGCAACAAAAGATTACAGCAATATTAAATTTAAACCAACTAACGATGGCTTATTTAGCGATTTAAACTCTCAAATGGGTAGCCAATTTAAAAACGTTTATGAACTAAGAATTGGTGGAGAATACAAAATCAAACAATGGAGTCTTCGCGGAGGTTATCGTTTTGAAGAAAGTCCATACAAAGTAGATTTTGCAATGGGAGACTTAACTGGTTATTCTTCAGGAATTGGCTATAACTTTGGCGAAAGCAGATTAGATGTAGCTTATGCTAACGACCACAGAAATTACAACCAGTCTTTAATTTCTTCAGGAATGAATGATACCGCAAGAATAAGAACTACAAACCACAATATTACCGTTACTTATTCTATTAATTTCTAAAAAAATTAAAACAAGATATCAAACCACTTCTTCAATCGAAGTGGTTTTTTTATACCCAAGCCACAACCGCTAGCCCCGATGGGAGCGACACCTTGTATAGCGGACAGCGGGACAAACCTTTAAAAAATTCCAAATCGCTGGTGCTTCTACTAATTATTTTATGTAATTTTGCCCACCGAATGTTCGGGATCAAAATTAAAAGCATGAGAACCAAATCGTTAAAGAAAAATAAAATCAATGTAATTACATTAGGATGTTCTAAAAACACTTATGATAGTGAGGTTTTAATGGGACAACTAAAAGCGAATGGAAAAGACGTAGCGCACGAAGAAAAAGGCAATATCGTGGTAATTAATACTTGTGGTTTTATTGATAATGCAAAGGAAGAATCAGTAAATACGATTTTGGAATATGTGGATAAAAAAGATCAAGGTCTAGTTGATAAAGTATTCGTTACTGGATGTTTGTCTGAAAGATACCGTCCTGATTTAGAGAAAGAAATTCCAGATGTTGACCAATATTTTGGAACTACAGAATTACCTCTTTTATTAAAAGCTTTAGGAGCTGATTATAAACACGAATTATTAGGAGAACGTTTAACAACAACTCCAAAAAACTATGCCTATTTAAAAATTGCTGAAGGTTGTGATAGACCTTGTAGTTTTTGCGCTATTCCTTTAATGCGTGGAAAACACGTTTCGCAACCTATTGAAAAATTGGTTAAAGAAGCGGAAGGTTTGGCTAAAAAAGGAGTAAAAGAATTAATTTTAATTGCTCAAGATTTAACTTATTACGGATTAGATTTATACAAAAAACGTAATCTTGCTGAATTATTAGAAAACTTAGTAAAAGTAGAAGGAATTGAGTGGATTCGTTTGCATTATGCATTTCCAAGTGGTTTTCCAATGGACGTTTTAGATGTAATGAAACGCGAACCAAAAATTTGTAATTATATTGATATTCCGTTGCAACACATTTCAGATGCTATTTTAAAATCGATGAAACGTGGCACAACGAAAGAGAAAACGACTAAATTATTACAAGAATTTAGAGAAAGAGTTCCAGGAATGGCAATAAGAACTACTTTAATTGTTGGTTATCCTGGTGAAACACAAGAAGATTTCGAAATTTTACGTGATTGGGTTCAAGAAATGAAATTTGAGCGTTTAGGGTGTTTTACTTATTCGCATGAAGAAAATACTGGTGCTTTTGCATTAGAAGACGATGTTCCTCATGAAGTAAAACAAGCGCGTGCTGCAGAAATTATGGACTTACAATCGCAAATTTCTTGGGATTTAAATCAAGAGAAAATTGGACAAACTTTCAAATGTGTTATCGACAGAAAAGAAGGACAATATTTCATTGGAAGAACCGAATTTGATAGTCCAGATGTAGATAACGAAGTATTGGTAGATGCTTCAAAATACTACTTAAAAACAGGTGATTTTGTAAATTTAAAAGTAACAGACGCTACAGAATTTGATTTGTATGCAGAACCCATATAATTAATAAACATTATTTTACAATCCTTACATTAACCTTGTAAGGATTTTTTATTTAAAATGATAAATATCATATCAAGGCTGTTTTTTTATAGGTAACTTTGAGTATAGAAACTTAAAAACCAGCATTATGATAACTAAACACCCTATTTATCAAGATTTTCCAGAATACGCTGACAAGATTAAAGACTTGTATCATCACAATGATGAATTTCAAGTTTTACTTCATTCGTATACGGAATTAGATGAAAAAATATATAAAATTGAAAAAGACGAAGAACTAGCAATGGATGATGAATTATCACATCTGAGAAAAGATCGTGTATTTCTAAAAGATGAAATTTTTAACTTTTTAAAAGATAATTAATTTTTTTCATAAATAAATAAACCGCTTAAAAGCGGTTTATTTATTTTATAACAGAGTTGAAGGACAAACATAAACCGTTTTAGGTAATTGAGTTGTCTTAGCAATTTCATTAAAACCACCTGAAACATCTATAAAATTATCAAAGCCTCGTTGTTTTAAAATAGAAGCAGCTATCATACTGCGATAACCTCCAGCGCAATAAATCACGAAAGATTTGTCATTTGGAAAACTTTCTAATTTAGTATTCAATTGGTTTAATGGAATATTTACTGAATTTAATAAATGCTCCGAATCAAATTCACTTTTCTTACGAACATCAAATAATGGCAAATCCGCTGTTTGAAGCATTTCTTCTAACTGTTTACCTGTAATTCGATTCAAAGTATCTATTTCTTTTCCTGATTGTTTCCATGATGCAAATCCACCTTCTAAATAACCGATAGTATTATCATATCCAACTCTAGAAAGTCGAATCATACATTCTTCTTCCCTACCAGGTTCAGTAACTAAAAGAATAGCTTGATTGATATCGGAAATCATTTCACCAACCCACATAGCAAAACTACCATCGATTCCAATATTAATGCTATTTGGAATAAAGCCTTTTGCAAAATCATTTGCATTTCGCGTGTCTAAAATTAAAGCACCGGAAACATTTGCTAAAGTTTCAAAGTCATTTGGATTCAATGGCTTTTTACCTTTTTCAATCACTTTATCCAAGGATTCGTATCCTTTTAAATTCAATAATACATTTTTTGGAAAATAACCCGGCGGCGTTGTTAATCCCGTAAGTAATTCATTTACAAATTCATCTTCTGTCATATCAGGTCGAAGCGCATAATTGGTTCGTTTTTGATTTCCTAAAGTATCGGTAGTTTCCTTACTCATATTTTTTCCGCAAGCACTACCTGCTCCATGATTTGGATATACAATTAAATCATCAGATAGCGGCATGATTTTCTCGCGAAGCGAATGGTATAATAAGCGAGCTAACTTATCTTGTGTTAAATCAGCAATCACGTGTTGGGCCAAATCTGGTCGCCCTACATCACCAATAAATAAAGTATCACCTGATATAATTCCGTGTTCCTTATTATTTTCATCAATCAACAAGTACGTTGTACTTTCCATGGTATGACCAGGCGTATGAATGGCTTTTATTTTATAATTTCCAATGGTAAAAATTTGTCCATCAGAGGCAATTAAAGCATCATAATTAGGTTTTGCTGTAGGGCCAAAAACAATTTGAGCTCCCGTTTTTGCTTTTAAATCTAGATGACCGCTGACAAAATCAGCATGAAAATGCGTTTCAAAAACATATTTGATTTTAGCATTATCTTTTTTAGCACGATCAATATAAGGTTGAACTTCTCTTAATGGATCAAAAATAGCGGCTTCACCATTATTTTCAACGTAATAAGCAGCATGCGCAATACAACCTGTATAAATTTGTTCTACTTTCATGACATAACTTTTAAAAGTTACGAATTTACATGCTAGTAGCTGGAAGTAAAATGATAAATATCATGTAAAAAACTATCGATTATTTTCTAAAACACGATTAATTTGAATGAAACGTTTTTTGTAGTAAGGTTCTTCCGTGGATGAAATTATAACTCCAGCCTGCACTGAGGAATGAATAAACTTAATTTCATCACCATTAATTTCAGTAATCATTCCCACGTGATTAATACTCCCTCTACCATTGGTTGTAAAGAAAATTAAATCGCCTTTTTGTGCTTGACTTCTGTCAATTTTATAACCCGCTCCTACCGCCATTGAACTTGAAGAACGAGGCAAAGTCATATCAATATGTTTAAAAGTAGAAAACATTAATCCAGAGCAATCAAAACCAGCACTAGTAGTTCCACCACCTCTATATCTAGTTCCAATATGTTGTGAAGCTACAGCAATTAAAAATTCGGCTTTAGACATATTTTCTGGAGAAAGCTCTTCAATATCTTTTGGACCACTTACAATCTCATTTTGATGCTTTGCTAACTCTACATCTCCTTTTTTAATTACAACTTCATATCCGATAGGTAAATTAGCAATAATTTCAGGGTTCATTTCTTCCAAATCTTTAACACTAACTTTGTACTTTTTTGAAAGTCTATATAAAGTTTCGCCCTTGGTTACTGTGTGCACTTTATTTCCTAATTCATCTGTACATAAATTAGCATCCATATTAGTTGAATTGGATATTTCAGTAACTACTGTTTTTATTTCTTTAGGTTTATTTTCTTTAGGAGCTTCTTTTTCTTTAGGAGTCTCTTTTACTTTTTTTGCAGAAACAACTATTTTATCTCCAATTTGAATTGACTCTGGCTTGATATCGGGATTTAATTCTTTTAATTTTTCTAAACTAATATCGTACTTTTTTGCAATCTTGTAAAGCGATTCGCCCGATTCCACTATGTGCGTTTCGGTAGCGTTTTTTGACGAAAAAACTTCTTTATTACTCTTAGGTTTTGATTTTTTGTTGGGAATCAACAAAACAGTTTTTAACTGTAGTAAAGCGCCTTTCGATTTTGGATTTAATTCATAAATGTCGGATTCACTAACATCATACTTTTTAGCAATAGAATAAATCGATTCACCCGAAACCACTGTATGTTTAATTGTCTTTTGAGAAAAAACAACACTACTACAGAAGAATAGAAAAAAAGTTATAATTTGGAATAATTTCATTTAGAATTAATTTAGATGGATTGTAGCTAATTTGACGGTTGCAAGATAAAAAAAACTCCCTTTAAAAAGGGAGTTTTAACATTATTTTAAATTACAAAGGAATATTTCCATGTTTGCGTTTTGGTGTATCGACCACTTTGTTTTCTAACATACTAAACGCTTTTATTAATTTTCTTCGTGTATCTCTAGGTAAAATAACCTCATCAATAAATCCACGTTGTGCTGCTGTGTAAGGATTCGCAAATAACTCGGCATATTCTGCTTCTTTTTCTGCTAATTTAGCCACTGGGTCAGCTGCTTCACTAATTTCTTTTTTGAA
>NZ_CALBSN010000151.1 GCF_937967675.1 uncultured Flavobacterium sp.
GCTTGTTTTCTATCTAAAATAGAAACCGTTTTCTTAAAATTTTGAGGCTCTACTCCTTTTTCCATTTCTTCGATAATCGTTTCTGGATTTTCGGTTCTTGGATTATCGGATGTAAAAATGGCCTTGTCACTCATTGATGAAGCGATGTTGGCCATAATTGGTCTCTTCGTTTTATCTCTATCACCACCACAACCTACAACTGTAATTAATTGTTCGTTTTTAGTGCGAATATCTTCTATCGTTTTTAATACATTTTCTAGTGCGTCAGGTGTGTGAGCATAATCTACGATTGCTGTAATTTTAGAATCGGAAACTATAAATTGAAAACGTCCAGAAACACTTTCTAATTCGGAAAGTAAGCGTAAGGCTTCTGTCTTTTCGATTC
Source organism: uncultured Flavobacterium sp. (assembly GCF_937967675.1). GTDB lineage: Bacteria > Bacteroidota > Bacteroidia > Flavobacteriales > Flavobacteriaceae > Flavobacterium. The sequence continues at coordinate 386 of NZ_CALBSN010000151.1, forward strand.
CTAATTCAACTGCTACTCCGTAAATAGCTAATAAATTATAAGCGTTGAAAGAACCAATTAATTTTACCCAAACTTCATTATCGTTGATTTTTAATAACAATCCTGATAATTGATTTTCTAAAATTTGCGCTTTGTAATCGGCATAGGATTTTAAAGCGTAAGTTAATTTTTTAGCCTTTGTATTTTGAAGCATAACAGCTCCGTTTTTATCATCTATATTCGTTAAAGCAAAAGCATTTTTAGTCAAACTATCAAAGAATGCTTTTTTCACATCTCTGTATTCAGCAAACGTATTGTGATAATCTAAATGATCGTGTGATAAATTGGTGAAAACGCCACCTTCAAAACGTAAAGCTTCCGTTCTTTTTTGATGAACTCCGTGCGAGGACACTTCCATAAAGCAAAACTCACAACCTTCTTGAACCATTAAATCTAGAAACTTATTAATCGTTAAAGAATCTGGAGTGGTATGTGTTGCTTTAAATTCTTGTTCGTCAACCATAATTTTAACGGTTGATAACAAACCAACTTTATAACCAGCTTTTTTGAATAATTGGTATAATAATGAAGCAATTGTAGTTTTACCATTTGTTCCTGTTACACCAACTAATCTTATGTTTTCAGAAGGATTTTCGTAGTAATTAGCTGCTAAAAACGCTAACGCTTCGTTAGAATCTTTTACTTTAATATAAGTAACACCGTTTACAATTACACTTGGGAATTCTTCACAAATTACCGCAATAGCACCTAGACTTAGTGCTTTTTCAATATAATCATGACCGTCAGAAAGTGTTCCTCTGATAGCTACAAAAACATCGTTCAATTCAATTTTTCTCGAATCGAATTCAATTTTTGAAACAGTAACATCGGTAGTTCCATGAACTGCTTCAATGTGTACTTTATATAATATGTCTTTTAATTGCTTCAAGATAATTCGATTATGATGGTTTGATTTTTGTTAAAAGCTTGTCCCGATGTTAAGGATTGTTTTTTAACTCTTCCCACACCAATAACTTTTACTTTTAATCCTAAATTTTCTAATAAGGCTACAGCGTCCATTCCGTCCATTCCTTTCACATTTGGAACAATTAGCTCTTCTGCAACAACTTTTTTATAATATTCTGCGTATTTATTTTCTTCTGAAATTACTTTTGCATCAATATTTTTAACATGATTCATTGAAGGAGAATCGGTAAATATTTTTTGTGCGATTCTTTTAAAAACAGGCCCAGCAACATCCGCTCCATAATATCCAGCGGCAACATTTGGTTTGTGAACTACTACGATGCATGAATATTTAGGCTTATCAGCCGGAAAATATCCTACAAAAGAAGATGCGTAATACAACTGTGACTTATCTTTATAATTTACCTGAGCTGTTCCTGTTTTTCCTGCCATTGAGAAATCTTTGGAATACAATTTAGAACCAGTTCCTTTTTTTACTACGTTTTCTAAAACGGCATGAATTTTATTCAAAGTCTCTTGAGAACAAATTTTCGGATTGATAACTTGTGTATCAAATTTTTTGATGGTTTTATTCCATTCTTTTATTTCGCTAACGAAAATGGGTTTTACCATTACTCCGTCATTAGCAACTGCGTTGTATAAAGTCAAGGTTTGCAATGGTGTAACGGATAATCCATAACCAAAAGCCATCCAAGGCAATGCTACTCCCGACCATCTATCTGTTCCTGGTTGCGGAATAATTGGAGTTCCTTCACCTTTTATTGGTAAACCAAGAGGTTTGTTTAATCCGTAACTATTGATTCTATCTACAAATTGTTTTGGATTATTTTTATAACTTTCATAAACCGATTGTACTAAAACGGTGTTGGATGACAACTCAAACCCTCTTGCTAGAGAAATTTTTCCGTAACCTTTACCATTAGAATCTTTAACAGATCTTCCGTAATATTGAATTCTACCACCTTTTGAATCATAAATAGTACTCGTATCTGCTTTTTTATCATCTAAAACCGCAATCAAATCCATCAACTTGAAAGTCGAACCTGGCTCATGCGATTCAGTAATAGCATAATTTTGTGTTTCATAATACGAACCATCTTCAGCTCTTCCCAAATTTGAGATGGCTTTAACATGACCTGTTTTAGTTTCCATTACCACTACGCAACCATGATCGGCGCTATAATATTCCAATTGTTTTAATAAAGCGTGATGCGCAATATCTTGAATATAAACATCAATTGTAGAAATAATATCGTAACCATCTTGTGGTTCTTTTTCGTTTACATCATTAATAGGTTTCCACTGATTTTTTGCAATTTTTTGCATCATTCTGTGTCCATTTTTTCCGTTCAAATAATTGCGGAAAGCGTATTCCAAACCTTTTCCATCTTCATTTGAACGTTCGTAACCGATAGTTCTTTTCGCTACTAATCCGATTGGGTGTTCTCTCACAATTTTTTGCTCGATAATCAATCCGCCTTTATTGGCTCCTTTATTAAATAATGGAAATGATTTCAAACGCATTTGCTCGGTATAACTTAATTTTTTAGCAATAAATAAGTAGCGACTTTTATTAGCGCGTGCCTTTTGCAATTTTGCTTGATAATGTCCGGATGATTTTCCAAACATCACAGAAAGTGAATCCGAAAGCGCTTGAATATTTTCTTTGAAAAGTTCCGATGAAGGCGCCACAGCATCAAAATAAATAGAATATTCTGGAATTGATGTTGCCAATAAACTTCCATCAGCCGAATATACATTTCCTTTGTTTGCAGGAATAGTAAAATTTTTAACAGTTCTTTCTTTTGCTAATTTTCGGTAATAAGAACCTTCTACCCATTGAATATTATTAAGTTTTATCAATACAAGAACAGCCATCATGAAAAACATGAAGGCTACAAAATACATGCGGTACGATATTTTTTTATCTTCTACTGCCATATTTTTAATTT
>NZ_CALBSN010000152.1 GCF_937967675.1 uncultured Flavobacterium sp.
CTTTGATTCCTAAATCTACAAAACATCCAAAAGCGGTAATGTTATTCACAATTCCGGGTAAAATCATGCCGGTTCTTAAATCTGAAATGGAACGCACATTTGGATCGAATTCGAAAATTTTTGTGGCTTTTCTTGGATCTAAACCTGGTTTTTCTAGCTCTTTTAGAATATCTTTTAAAGTTAAAATTCCGATTTCGGCTGTGATGTAATTTTCAGGTTTTATTTGAGCGATTTTTTCTTTATTAGCGATTAATTCATTGGTTTTGATGCCTAAATCTTTTGCCATTTTTTCTACAATAAGATAAGCTTCTGGGTGAACCGCTGAATTATCCAATGGATTTTTTCCATCACGAATTCTGATGAAAGCTGCTGCTTGTTGGTACGCTTTTTCGCCCAATCGAGGTACTTTTTTCAGTTGCTTTCTATCTTCAAAAGGTCCATTTTCCGAACGATAAGCAACGATATTTTCCGCCATTTTTTCACCAATTCCTGATACATAACTCAACAACGATTTACTTGCTGTATTGATGTTAATACCTACAGAATTCACGCAACTCATTACCGTACTATCTAAAGCAGATTGTAATTTGGTTTGATCTACATCGTGCTGATATTGTCCAACACCAATAGATTTTGGGTCGATTTTTACCAATTCTGCCAATGGATCTGAAAGTCGTCTTCCAATGGAAACCGAACCACGAACCGTTACATCGTAATTTGGAAATTCTTCACGCGCAATTTTACTCGCAGAATATACTGATGCTCCCGCTTCCGAAACTACAAAAACTTGAACTGGTTTATCAAAAGCGATTTTTTTGATGAAAAATTCCGTTTCACGAGAAGCTGTTCCGTTTCCAATAGAAATAGCTTCAATATTATAGGCATTTACCATCGAACGAATCTTTTTCATCGCCATAGTAGTGTCGTTTTGTGGTGCGTGTGGATAAATGGTTTCGTTGTTTAATAAATCGCCTTTTTCATCCAAACACACGACTTTACAACCCGTTCTGTAACCTGGATCGATGGCTAAAATTCGTTTTTCGCCCAATGGTGGTGCTAATAGTAACTGACGTAAATTTTCGGAAAACACATCAATCGCTTTTATATCAGCTTTTGCTTTTGCTTCTTGCAAGGTTTCGTTCGAAATAGCGGGTTCTAACAAACGTTTATAACTGTCTTTTATCGCTAATTCTAAATGTTCGGTTGCATCGGAATTTTTATTTTTGATGATATTTTCTTCAATAAAATCAATAGCTTCTTCTTTTTCAATTGCAACATTTAGTTTTACAAAACCTTCCGCTTCAGCTCGCAACATAGCTAATAAACGATGCGATGGCGCTTTGGAAATCGGTTCTGCCCAATCGAAATATTGGGAAAATTTTTGAGCCGCTTCATCATCTTTTTTAGTTTTTACAACCTTCGTGGTGATTTCAGCTTTTCGTTGGAACATTCTACGAAGATTTTTACGAATAAAGATATTTTCGTTAATCCATTCGGCAATAATATCGCGAGCACCTTGTAAAGCTTCGTCTTCGTTTTTTACATTCTCATTCAAATATTTAGAAGCTAAAAACTCAATATCCTCATTTTTTTGACTCATGATGATTTTTGCCAAAGGTTCTAATCCGTTTTCACGAGCGACATCAGCTTTGGTTTTTTTCTTCTTTTTATAAGGCAAATAGAAATCTTCCAATTCTTGTAAATCGAAGCTGTTTTCAATTTTGGATTTCAATTCTGGTGAAAGTGCATTTTGCTCTTCAATCGATTTAAGAATACTTTCTTTTCGTTTGATGATTTCATCAAATTGCTTGTTTAATTTCGAAATGGCCTCGATTTGTACCTCATCTAAATTTCCAGTTTGATCTTTTCGGTAACGGGAAATAAACGGAATCGTACAATCTTCTGAAAGTAATTTTATAGTAGCTTCAATGCTTTTTGGAGTAATGTTAGTTTGGTTTTGAATGAATTGGATATTGGTCATTGTAAATAAAATTGAACTGCTAAAATACTATCTTTGGACAAAATTATTAGCTTTTGGAAGTACTATTTATTTATTTAATTGTGATTAATAGCCTTTGTTTTTTAACATTTGGCTTCGATAAATGGCAAGCTAAAAAGAATAAAAGACGAATTTCAGAATTCAAATTACTTTTTTTGACTAGCGTTGGTGGAACTATTGGAGGAATTGTAAGCATGTACCTTTTCAAACACAAAACCAATAAATTTTCTTTTATTTTGAGTTTCTATGCTATTGCGATACTTCAAGTTGTTTTATTGTATTTCGGAATTCAAATGTTTAAAAACTAAACCTATATTTTCGATAACATCGGTTATTAACATGCTTTCTTCACTTTGCGTTTGAAGTGTGATATCGGCAGCTAATCCGTGAAGATAAACGCCTAATTTGGTAGCTTCTAAAGTTGTATAACCTTGGGCTAAAAACGAAGTAATCATTCCAGTTAAGGCATCTCCAGAACCGCCTTTTGCTAAACCTGAATTACCTGTTGTATTTTCAAAATTCTGAGTTCCGTTAGTAATGAACGTTTTATGACCTTTTAAAACAATAACACAATTGAATTCCTTGGCTTTTTGTATGGCTGTTTTTCTTCTTTGTGATTCTGAATGGTGTTCACCAAACAATCGGTCAAACTCTTTTGGATGTGGTGTTAGCACAAATGGAAAATTAAAATGCTTCCAATCGATTTTGTATTTCGCAATTAAATTCAAAGCATCGGCATCCAAAACAACAGGAAGTTTGTTTTCGTATAATTCGTAAATGTATTGCAGGCTGATTTCATCAACTCCAATTCCGGGACCAATTCCGATAGCATTATAAGGCGATGAATCGTTCATCACAAAAGAATTGGCATACATGGCTTCAGGAATCGAATTGAAAAGAACACTTTTGTTTTCGGGATAAAAAGCTACTGTTAATAACCCAACACCTGAACGTAGACAAGCTTTTGAAGCAATAATAGCAGCGCCCATTTTGTTTGTGCTTCCTGCAATCAACAAAGCATGACCATGTGTTCTTTTGTGAGAATCACATGGTCGTTTTTTATAAATGTTTTTAATACAATTCAAATCTATTTTTAGAAGTTCCATTTGAATTGATTTTAAGGTTATTTATTATTTACAAGCGATTTTTTTCACACGATTTCCGTGTCTTCCGCCTTCAAATGGAGTATTTAAAAACGTATCTACCATTTCAATAGCTTGTTGAATAGAAGTATAACGAGCTGGAATACTAATGATATTAGCATCATTATGTTGACGTGCTAAAGCAGCAATTTCTTTTGTCCAACAAAGTGCACAACGAATATCTTGGTGTTTGTTAGCTGTCATAGCAATTCCATTTCCAGAACCACAAATTACAATTCCTAAATCGGCTTTTTTACTTTCTACATCATAAGCTACTGGGTGGCCAAAATCTGGGTAATCTACACTATCAAAAGTATCAGTTCCGTGGTTGTAAACGGTATGTCCTTTTTGTTCTAAGAATTCAACAATAGCTTTTTTATAATCTGGACCAGCGTGGTCGTTTCCAATTGAAATTTTCATAAGTTGTTGTGTGTTTTATATATGCAAAAATACTAAAGATTAAGGAGTATTAATAATATGATTCTTATTTTGATATTTTTTTAACCAAATACTTTAAAACCAATGAATTATGTAATAAAGTGAACTAAAAATTACACATTGTTAACATCTTTACGCAAATCATTGATAATCAGTTAACCTTAATTTAACAATAATTGTTAACAACTTTGAATAGAAATTTAGAAGTTTTTTTAGGTTGTAAAGAAAAAATTTGTAATCCAAAACTGGAATTAAAAATCCTAATTTAGTTTTATAAATTTTTAGAAAAGTTATTAATAGAAAAAAATCAGTTTTCAACAGAAATCAACAATTGAAGTTATTTACAAAACAAATATAAAATCATATTTCAACAACTGTTGATAACTATAAATTAAAGAATTTAGAAACTCTTATTTTCAGTTCTTTACTAATTTTTTAAATTGTTAATTACGTTGTATAAGTAAAGATAACTTTTAAAAACTACTTCTGTAAAAAAACTTATTCCACATATTAACACGCTATAATAACCATTATAAATTTAAATTTAATTAAAAATATTTTTTGTTGTTTTTAATATATGTTGAAAACTTTCAGCTTTTAAAAAATTAAACAATTTTTAAATGATTGTCTTCATTTAATTTTTTAAGAATTTCTTTTACGGTTGCTTCATCGTTTGGATGCACTTTTAATTTGATTCCGCCGTAAGCAATTGTAGTGAAGGGATCAATTCCAACGATAGTTTCGTTTTCAAAAAAGTAAGCAATACCTTCTTGCTCTAATAAATTTTTAATAATTAAAGTTTCGTGTTGGTAGTTAAAAACAGCAACGTTTACAAAATTTTCCATTCTAATTGATTTACTTTATAAAGTTACGATAAGTTATTATTATATTAAAACTGAAATACATTTTCGGTTTACATCGTTGTATTTTGTAACTTTAACCAATAATTGAAAATGATACAATGAGTAAGAAACCAAAAAAATTAGGAAAGAAACCAAAAGATTTTACTGCACAAATATTTAAAATACTTTCAAGAGAACCTTCTAAATCTTTTAATTACAAGCAAATAGCTGCTGTTTTAGAGTTAAGCGATACCAAAAGCCGAAACGAAATAATTAGAGATTTAAAAATACTTAAAGCACAAGATAAAATTCACGAAACGGAAATTGGAAAATATCAAATTATTTCTAAATCCGAATATTACGAAGGAATTGTTGATATGACTTCTCGTAAAACAGGTTACTTTGTTTGTGACGAATTAGAAGACGACGTTTTTATTCCGTTTATTAATTTAAATCATGCTTTAGATGGTGATAAAGTAAAAGCGTATATCTACAACAGAAGAAGTTCCCGTAAACCAGAAGCTGAAGTTTTAGAAATTTTAGAACGTAAAAAAACAGAGTTTGTTGGCGTTATTGATATTCAAAAAAACTTTGCTTTTGTAACGACTGCTAATGCTAAAATGTATACTGATATTTTCATCCCAAAAAATAAAATTGGTGAAGCTGAACACGGTGATGTTGTTTTAGTAACTTTAGAAGATTGGCCTAAAAAAGCCGATTCTCCTTTTGGTTCTGTGATAAAAGTACTAGGAAAACCAGGTGAACACAATACCGAAATTCACGCCATTTTAGCGGAATACGGTTTACCGTATGATTTTCCAATTGAAGTGGAAGCGTATGCTAATAAAATTGATACTTCAATAACAGAAGAAGAAATTAAAAAACGTCGCGATATGCGTGATGTTTTAACCTTTACGATTGACCCTAAAGATGCTAAAGATTTTGATGATGCTTTATCGTTTCAGATTTTAGAAAATGGAAATTACGAAATCGGAGTTCATATTGCCGATGTTTCACATTATTTACAAGAAGGAACTATTTTAGATGATGAAGCGTATAAAAGAGCTACTTCGGTTTATTTAGTAGATCGAGTAGTTCCAATGCTTCCAGAAGTATTATCTAACTTTGCTTGTTCACTTCGACCTCATGAAGAAAAATATACGTTTTCAGCGGTTTTTCAATTGAATGATAAAGCAGAAGTTTTAGATGCATGGTTTGGAAGAACCGTAACGTATTCTGATCAACGTTTTACGTATGAAGAAGCTCAGAGTATCATCGAAACAAAATCTGATGTTATTCCAGCGGAAATTTCATTAACTGGAAGTGAATATAGTGTTCCAAAACCAATTGTAGATGCTACTTTAAAAATGGATGAATTAGCAAAAATTCTTCGTAGAAAAAGAATGGCAGCTGGCGCAATTTCGTTTGATAAAGTAGAAGTAAAATTCAATTTAAATGAAGAGGCGGAACCAATTGGAGTTTACTTCAAACAAAGTAAAGATGCAAATCATTTGATTGAAGAATTCATGTTGTTAGCGAATAGAAAAGTAGCAGAATTCATTGGGAAACAAAAGAAAACCTTTGTGTATCGTATTCATGATGAACCAAATGAAGATAAATTAATCAATCTTCAAACCGTGATTGCTAAGTTTGGATATTCGATAAATTTCCGTTCTAAAAAAGATATTTCGAATTCTTTGAATAATTTACTTTCGGAAGTTGTGGGTAAAAAAGAACAAAATTTGGTTGATACACTTACCATTCGAAGTATGAGTAAAGCAGCGTATTCTACAGAAAATATTGGTCACTACGGATTAGCATTTGATTATTATAGTCATTTTACTTCTCCAATTCGTCGTTATCCAGATGTTATGGCACACCGTTTGTTACAACATTACATAGACGGCGGAAAAAGTGTAAGTGAAGAAGATTATGAAGAAAAATGTCAACATTCTTCACAAATGGAAGCTTTAGCCGCTCAAGCCGAACGTGATTCTGTGAAATACATGCAAGTAAAATACATGCAAGATCACAAAGATCAAGAGTTTTTAGGTGTAGTTTCTGGTGTAACCGAATGGGGAATTTATGTAGAAATCATCGAAAACAAATGTGAAGGAATGGTTAGAATTCGTGAAATTAGAGATGATTATTACACCTTTGATGACAAACAATATGCATTAATAGGTGAAGTTTCTAAAAATATCATACAATTAGGCGATGAAGTTTACGTTAAAGTAAAAAATGCCGATTTAGTAAAAAAACAATTGGATTTTCATTATTTGAGAAAGAGAGAGTAATTAAGTGATTAGTGAATAGTAATTAGTGAATAGTTAAACTTAAAGTTGTTATTTCGACGTGAGGAGAAATCTTATCATAAGATGAAGTTAGTTGAATTTATAAAAAGAAATATTTCAGTTTTTAGTGTTATTTCTTTCTTACCTTTTGTAATCACGATACATTTAATTTGGCAAGAGTTTAATTTTAATACAATTTCTTTTTATGAAGTTTTTAAATTAAAACTCCAATTTTTAATTGTTATAGTTATTTTACTTTTCCTTGATTATTTTTTTAAAATTTTAATCAAAAATAGATTGATTTTAAACTTTTTAGAATTACTAATTATAGTATCAACCCGTAGTGCATTATTAAACTAGATTAATTTTTAAGTTGTTAATATTTCTGTTG
>NZ_CALBSN010000153.1 GCF_937967675.1 uncultured Flavobacterium sp.
AAGAGGCTATTGACGAATCAATTATTAATCAGCATCTTTACACACACAATTTACCAGATGTAGATTTAGTAATTAGAACTAGCGGTGAACACAGAATAAGTAATTTCCTATTATGGCAAATTGCATATGCCGAATTTTATTTTACAAATGTACTTTGGCCAGATTTTTCAGAGAACGATTTATATGAGTCAATTATTAGTTATCAAAAACGTGAACGCAGATTTGGAAAAACCAGCGAACAAATTATACCCGAAAAAAATGTTTAAAAAAGCAATACAATTATTTTCTATCCTATTATTACTGAATAACATTTCTATTTTTGCTCAAGAAACTAAACTTGAAAATGGAAAAGAATATATTTTAGCTAAAATTCAAGTTACAGGAAAAATTTCCTATAACGAGCAAACTGTTACTACTTTTACAGGGCTTGAAAAAGGACAAACCATAATGGTTCCAGGAGAAGATATTAGTATTGCCATAAAAAAACTATGGAAATTAGGATTGTTTTCTGATGTCAACTTCTATGTAAATGAAATTAAAGGAGATAGTATTTTTTTAGAATTAAACATAAATGAATTACCGAAAATTTCTGATGTTAAAATAAAAGGAGTAAAAAAAGGTAAATCTGAAGAACTTATTAAAGAAACCGACTTAAAAAAAGGAAAAATAGTTAATGAAAATTTATTAACCACTACAAAAAATTATATTGAAAATAAATATAAAAAAGATGGTTTTTATAATGCAAAAGTTGCCATAAACACTATTCCAGACAGCACAGGAAATGAAGTTAAAATGGTGGTTAATATAGATCGTGGTAGCAAGGTTAAAGTGAGTAAAATAGATTTTGAAGGCAACACTAAAATTAGTGATTCTAAATTAAAAAGTGCCTTCAAAAATACCAAAGTAAAAAATCCAATTCGAATATTAAAATCTTCAAAATATATTAAAGAAAAATACAAAGAAGATTTAAGTACCGTTATCAGTAAATATAAAGAAAATGGATATCGTGATGCTAGAATTGTATCTGATTCTGTAACTTATGACAAAAAGAAAAACACCGTTGCCATAAAAGTCAAATTAGAAGAAGGAAGAAAATATTATTTTGGTGATATTCGTTATTTAGGAAATACTGTTTATACAGACCGTCAATTAAGTTCAATATTAGGCATTAAAAAAGGAGATGTATACAACGGAAAAATATTAGAGGAAAGAATTGCTGATAAATCTAAACCAGATGGTGAAGACATAACCAATTTATATCAAAACAATGGTTATTTATTTTCGAGCATTAATCCAGTAGAAACAAGAACAGTTAATGACACCATTGATTTTGAAATTAGAATTACAGAAGGTCCAATTGCTTATTTTAACAAAATTACAGTTGTAGGAAATGACAGAACAAATGACCATGTAATCTACAGAGAGTTAAGAACAAAACCTGGACAAAAATACAGTAAAGAAGATTTAATTCGCTCTATCAGAGAAATTGGACAATTAGGTTTCTTTGATCCAGAAGCTATAAAACCAGAGTTTAAAAATGTTGATCCTCAAGCAGGAACTGTTGACATAGAATATAATGTTGTTGAAAAAGGATCAAGTCAAATTGAATTACAAGGTGGTTATGGTGGAGGTGGATTCATAGGTACTTTAGGTTTATCATTTAATAATTTTTCAGCTAGAAATATTTTCAAAAAAGAAGCTTATAAACCATTACCTATTGGAGATGGACAAAAAATGTCGTTGAGACTTCAAGGAAGTTCTTATTTCCAAACCTATAGCTTATCCTTTTCAGAACCATGGCTAGGTGGAAAAAAACCAGTAAGTTTCTCAACAACTTTATCGCATAGTAAACAATTTTTATATAACTATTCAACAAGAAATGTTACAAGAAATCAAAGCTTTAATATTTCATCTATATCTGTTGGAATAGCAAAAAAACTTACAGTACCAGATGATTATTTTGTGCTTTCACAGTCGGTATCATTTCAATATTATGACCTAAATAATTATAAAACTGGATTATTTACATTTGGTAATGGCGCATCTAGAAACCTTACCTATACAATAGGTCTTACTCGAAACAGTAAAGGGGTAAATCCTATCTTCCCAACGTATGGCTCTGAATTTAGTATAGTAGGAAAATTTACACCACCTTATTCATTATTTAATGGTGTTGATTATGGAGATTTAGGAAATCAAAAGGCATACAAAATAAGATATACTGCAGATTCAGATTATCAAACGGTAACAACTAGCGATGGTTATGACCCAATAGTTGGAGATTATTTAAAAGAAACATCTGAAGGGTCAGGAGTATATGAAACAGTACATTCTGATTGGCAATCTGCCTCTGCTGATAGAGGTAAAGTTGACCAAAAAAGATTCAATTGGTTAGAATATTACAAAGTTAAATTCAAAGCAGATTGGTATACTCGTGTTTGGAATAAATTCGTACTAAGAACATTAGGTGAGTTTGGATATATGGGAGCATATGATAAAGAAAGAGGAATTGTACCTTTTGAAAGATTTTATTTAGGTGGAGATGGATTAGCAAACTTTTCTTTAGACGGAAGAGAAGTAATCCAATTAAGAGGGTATCCAAATAACTCGTTATCATCAAATAACGGAGGAACTGTATATAATAAATTTTCTCTTGAATTAAGACACCCTATAACTTTAAATCAATCAGCGTCTATTTTTGCTTTAACATTTATAGAAGCAGGATCTGCATTTGACAGCTTCAAACAGTACAATCCATTTCAGTTACAACGTTCTGCTGGTATTGGTTTAAGAGTATTTATGCCGGCATTTGGGTTGTTAGGTATTGATTTTGCTCATGGTTTTGATCCTGTACCTGGCTCGACAGTTAAAAGTGGCTGGCAAACGCACTTCATTATTGGGCAACAATTTTAAGGTTTATTATTGCTTTTTTGTTAAATTCGTAAAAATATTTTAATATTTATTCCGTTAATAACTATTAAGGCAGAATCAGGGTGATTCCTACAATAAACAAAACTTATTATTAAAAGATGAAAAAAATATTATTTATACTTGCTCTATTATCAATAACAACCTCTAAAGCTCAAACAGCAAGAGGAGTAAAGATTGGCTATATTGATATGGAATATATCTTAGAAAAAGTTCCAGGTTATGCTGAATCTATTAATCAATTAGAGCAAAAAGCTCAAAAATGGAAGCAAGAAATAGAAATAAAAAGAAATGAAATAAATAAATTAAAAGATGCTTTAAAAACAGAGCGAGTACTTTTAACAAAAGAATTAATCGAAGAAAGAGAAGAAGAAATCGCTCATTTAGAAAAAGAATTACTAGACTATCAAGAAAAAAAATTCGGTCCTAAAGGAGATTTAATAATTCAAAAATCCGTTTTAATTAAACCTATACAAGATCAGATTTTCACTATTGTTCAAGATGTTGCTGAGCAAAGAAAGTATGATTTTATTTTTGATAAATCTTCTGATTTAACAATGTTATTTGCAGCTCAAAAATATGATATTAGCGATTTTGTTGTGAAAAAGCTAACTGCTTCACAAAAAAGAGAAGAGATGAGCAAAAAACAATTAAAAGCACTTGAAGCTAAAGAAAAACTAGACGAATCTTTAGATGAAAATCCAGCTGTAGCTGAACGCCAAAAGATTTTAGATGAAAGAAAAGCTGCTCGTGAAAAGTTAATTGAAGAACGTAAATTAGCAAATGAGCAAAAGAAATTAGAAGCTTTAGAAAAGAGAAAAAAAATTCAAGAAGAACGTAATGGTAAAAAAACTGGCACAGTAATTGAAAACAACTCTACTGAAGGTACAGATAAAAATAAAGTTAACGATAATCCTGACACTAATAACGACAGCGAAAAAGTTTCTACTGAAGAAAAAAAATCTACTCCAGCTGAAGCAAGACAAAAAGTTATTGATGAAAGAAATAGAAAATTAGAAGAAAGAAAAAAATTAATAGAAGAAAAAAAGAAAAAAATAGCAGAAAATAAAGAAGCTGCCAAAAAAGAAAAAGAACAAAAAACAGAAACAGAGAACAAAAATTAAATAACTAAATTTTACAATTAAAAATGAAACAATTAAAAACTTTAGCAATTGCAATCGTACTTTTTATTGGAACTCAAGTTTCAGCTCAATCAAAAGTTGCACATATAGATGTACAAACTCTAATGACGGCAATGCCAGAAATGAAGACTGCACAAGACCAAATGAAAAAAATTCAAGAATCATACGATAAAGATTATAAAAATATGGTTGCTGAATATCAAACAAAATTACAAAAATACGAACAAGAATCTGCAACTGCTGGTGATGCTTTAAATGAAACTCGTTCAAAAGAAATGCAAGATATGGGCGCTCGTATCCAACAATTTCAACAAACTGCTCAAAAAGAATTAGGGCAAAAAGAAATGGATTTATACAAACCTATTATGGAAAAAGCTCAAAAAGCAATTCAAAAAGTAGCTAAAGCAAAAGGTGTAAACTATGTATTAGATGCAACAAATGGTTCAGGTGTTTTATTCGCTGAAGGGATTGACTTAATGGCAGACGTAAAAAAAGAACTAGGTTTCCAATAAAACCTAAAAAACATTTTAAAAACTGTGTAATCTATTTGTGATTACACAGTTTTTTTTATTTTTGTTAATATGAAAAAAGAATGTCCAATAGGTTTATTTGATTCTGGCGTTGGCGGAACTTCAATTTGGAATGAAATCCACAACTTACTTCCTAACGAAAACACTATTTATCTTGCAGATAGCAAGAATGCTCCGTACGGACAAAAATCTAAAGAAGAAATAATTGATTTGAGTTTTAAGAATACGGAATTCTTGTTAAATCAAAATTGTAAAATCATTGTTGTAGCCTGTAATACTGCCACTACAAATGCTATTAAAGAGCTTAGAACTAAATATGATGTTCCTTTTATTGGTATTGAGCCTGCTATAAAACCTGCAGCGTTGCAATCAAAAACCCAAACCATTGGCATATTAGCCACAAAAGGCACCCTTAATAGCGAATTATTTCATAAAAGTGTGGCAAATCATCCTGATGTTAAAATAATCGAACAAATAGGACATGGATTAGTACAATTGATAGAAAATGGAGATATAGATTCCGCAGAAATGGAAGAATTATTAAAGAGTTATTTAAATCCGATGGTAGAAAAAAATATTGATTATTTGGTACTAGGTTGTAGTCATTATCCTTATTTAATTCCACAAATTAAAAAAATCATTCCACCCAAAATAAAAATTATTGATTCAGGTGAAGCAGTAGCTAAACAGACACAAAAAATATTAGAGCAAAATAATTTATTAAATCTTTCAAAAAGAAAAAGTTCGCAAATATTCTATACCAATAGCGAGCCAGAGGTTTTAAAAAATATACTCGGAAATAATAAAACTGTAATTTATAAGAATTTCTAACCTAATCTTTAAACCAACCTGAATACATCACATAATTATTTGAAATACGTTCAATTTCGCCAGCAAAATCACTTTGATCAATATCTTTTACTTTTTTAGCAGGAACTCCAGCATATATACAACCTGATTCTACTGTAGTATTTTGTGTAACGACTGAACCTGCTGCTATAATTGAATTACTTTCAATAGTACAATTATCCATAATTATAGCACCCATCCCAACTAAAACATTATCTTTTATCACACAACCATGAACAATAGCATTATGACCAATTGAAACGTTATTCCCTATAACTGTTGGATGCTTTTGATAAGTACAGTGAATAACAGCACCATCTTGAATATTTACTTTATTACCAATTATAATTGAATTTACATCTCCTCTAATCACTGCATTAAACCAAATGCTGCAATTATTTCCTAATACCACATCCCCAACAATAGTTGCATTTTCTGCAACATAACAGTCAGATGGAATCTGTGGGCTTTTACCATTAACCTCTTTTATCAACATAATTTATTAATTTAAAAAAAAGTCCCGTAAACGGGACAAGATTTTATGAATTTGATATTTAATTAACCGCAGGACAATTACAATCCCACTGCTTATCTTTACAAAAGATATTCATCCCTAAAGTTATCTGATGAAATCCTCCATTATCAAATTTTATATCACCCATAACATGAGAATAGGTATACGAAAACATATATTTACCAAAATTTAAACCAACAATAGGCGAAACCCATTGTAAATTTTGTTTTCCTCCCTCATAATCTGCGCTATCAAAACTTCTTCTATATGAAACAGCACCCCAAAGCTTACCAAAATCTAATGTTTTATAGACTTTTAGGTTTAAATCAATCGAAGATTCTTTTGTTTCTGAAATTCTTTGATACATAATTGATGGCTCAAAAAGTAATCTATCTTCATCTCCAAACGTAGCTCCAACACTCCACAATAATTTACTTAAATTATCGGATTCAAAACCTTCTGAGTACAATTCTCTTCTTTGATTAGCTAAGAAATTTTTAACGGTTAAATGGGTAAAGAAATCCATATAATGATAAGAAACTCCTAGGTCAACATTAAAGTAAGCATCTTTTTGAATAACACCTTGAACAATAACAGGATCAAATCCTGTAAACGTAGAGCCATCTAGTGTACTTTGAACAAAGGCAGCACTTAAACCAAAAGACAACTGATTTAAATCTATAGTACCTCTTGAAAAACGAAGATGATGAGCATAAGTTAACTTAGCTCCTTTTTGAGAGTGATATCCGTTTTTATCGTTAAATAAAATCATACCTATACCCGAAACGCCATCTTCGTCTAAAGCAGTATTAAAACTTATTGTTTGCAATGCAGGCGCTTCATCTTGTCCAAACCACTGCTGACGACCAGTTAATCTAATTTTACCACAATTAGCAGCACCTGCCATTGAAGGATGAATTAAATAATAATTATCCGATAAATAATCAGAATAAACAGCAACTCCTTCTTGTGCAAAAGAAAATTGTGCGAATAAAAATGCTAAAATAAAATAACTTTTTTTAAAATTCATTGTAGTTATTGTTTAATGAAAACATACTTGAATGTTCAAGTTCTAAATAAAAACAACTAGATCAAAAAACAATATTGACTAGGTTTCTAATACGAATTTGCCAAAGATATAAATTTTTAAGTTTCTTTTACAATTCCGTCAAAATATTCTTAAGTTAAAATTACATTTTTTTAAGACACCAGAATTAAGGACATGAAAAACAAAATAAAACGTTAAATATGTAACTAAATATTTCAAACTACACACATGTTTGATGAACTTTGTATCTTTGCAAAAAAAAAATATTATGCAGGTAATCGCAACTAAAATAACTCAAAATCCAGCCATTGTAAAATTTGAATTGGATGAAATTATCGTAAGAACTCAAAATTTTGAATTTAAAAACATAGATGAAACTCAAAATTCACCATTAGCTAAACAATTATTTTATTTACCATTCGTTAAAACCGTTTACATTTCTGGAAATTTTATTGCAATTGAAAAGTTTTCAATTGTAGAATGGGAAGATGTTCAAGAAGATGTAGCCAATCAAATTAATGAATTTATTACTAATGGTGGTGAAATCATTAAAATTGATGAAAGTACAACTAAAAAGCAACCGATTACGGTTTATGCAGAAACAACACCGAATCCAGCTGTATTAAAATTTGTTTGTAATAAACTTTTAACTAAAACTGCCTTAGAGTGCAAAAATATCGATGAAACAAGCGCTTCTCCATTTGCAAAGGAATTATTCAAATTCCCTTTTGTTAAAGAGGTGTTTATTGACGAAAATTATATTTCAGTTACTAAATTTGCCGTTACAGAATGGGATGAAATAACTTTAGAATTAAGAACTTTCATTAAAGAATTCATGGAAAATGGCAATGTTGTTATAGATGAAACTGCAATTGTAAAAACTGAAATACATCAAAAACAACAAGAAGCTTATTTTGACGCACTTGATGTTACTTCTCAACAAATTATAAATATTATAGAGGAATATGTAAAACCAGCTGTTCAAAGTGACGGTGGAAACATTATGTTTGAATCTTTTGACCCAACAGAAAAAAGAGTTAAAGTGGTTTTACAAGGCGCTTGTAGTGGTTGTCCTTCTTCAACTTTTACTTTGAAAAATGGAATTGAGAATATGTTAAAGGACATGTTAAAAGACGAAGGAATCAAAGTTGAGGCTATTAATGGATAGCATCTAAAAATATAATACAAAAAAAGAGCCTTTCGGCTCTTTTTTTATCTCTTATTGTTTTGTTGATTAAACTCTTTAAACAATTCTAATAAATTCATAATAGATTTTATCAAATCATTTGTTTCTAAAAGTAAAGCAAAATACAATTTACTGTTTTTTGGACTAGTTTCTGTAGTTCTAATTCTTGTAATTTGTTTTGTAATTAATTCTGAAACCGTATCTAAAAATGCCTTTTTGTCTTTAAGTATTTCATCTAATTTAGAGAAATCTTCTGAATTAAAACTTTCTTCTAAACGTCCGAATAATTCTTGTAGTTGAGCATCAACCGTTTTAAGATCTCTAATTTGATTAAATTTTAATTTCTTATGATTGTTATTTACATGCGAATGACTGCTAGTCGTAATAAACTCTAACGATTGAACCATATCTTGTAAATATCCTAAAATCAAAATATAGAACTTACTAGCTTCTACAGAATTTTCATCTAAATTTTTGATAAAGTAAAAAACATTACTCTTTAATTCATCAATTTCTTTTTCAAGTTTCTTTAGTGCTTTCTTATTTTCTTTAAGTTTAGCTAAATCCTGTAAACCTAAGTTATCAATTACCCTAGAATATAATCCACTTGTTTTTCTTAAAACTTTTGAAATTTGAGAAGAACTTTCTGTAATCATTTCTTTTAATGTTACAATATCTTCTTTTCTTAGTTTCTTAATTTCTTCTTCCTCTTTAACTTTCTTTTTATGAATTTGGTTACTTCTGTAAAAGAAAATCGCCACAATAATCATAAAAGCAAAGAAAGCAAATACTTCACCGATAAACAAAATATAGGCAATAATTGCTGAAGATAAAAATGCTGCCATAGCGGTTACAAACCAACCTCCAATTACATTGAATACTCCAGCAACTCGATATACAGCACTCTCTCTATCCCAAGCTCTATCAGCAAAAGACGAACCCATCGCTACCATAAAAGTTACATAGGTTGTAGAAAGAGGCAACTTCATAGAAGTACCAATCGAAATCAAAATAGAAGCTACAATTAAATTTACCGATGCACGAACCATGTCAAACATAGGCTGCTCATCTCTTTTTCCTGTATATTCTGGTTGAATAAATTGAGCATCTAACTTTTTTTGAAGTGCTTTAGGAAGAATAAAACTAATAACATTCCCTAAATACATAAAACCACGAACAATGTTTCTAGATAAATTATTTGCATTGTATTTTTCATTTCCTTCACCTTGTCGTGATAAATTTTGCTCTGTTTCAATTACAGTCCTTGCTTTCTTAGAAGTCCATAATGTATAAACCATAACCAAACCAGCTAATGCTAAAAAGATAAATGGCGCTGGTAAATTTTCTTTCTCTAAATCTGACATCATAAACTCAGTAGCTCCTACACTTTGTCCTGCCCAAATTTCATATGCTTGATAAGCTGCAATTGGAACTCCAATAAAGTTTACTAAGTCATTACCAGCAAAAGCTAATGCCAAACCAAATGTTCCTACTATGATAATAAACTTAAAAACACTATACTTGAAAACACTAATTAATAATTGGCAAACTACTGTCCATAAAATTAAAGAATAACCAATAATTGTTAATGGGTTTTCTTTTATAAAATCTTTTACCTCAGAAGGAACAAATGTTATTGATTTTAATCCTTTTACTAAAATAAAAAAAGTAATTGCTGTCATAGCTACTCCTCCAAAAAGAGCCGCTACATATTTATATCTTTTTTCAATATGAAATGTAAAAATCAACCTTGACACATATTGAACTAACGAACCAAGTGCAAAAGACAAGGCAACTGAAAGTAAAATGCTATATACAATTTCTGAAGCTTTTTCTGAATTAATATAATTCCCAATATTACCAGAACCATCACCACTTACATATACTTTGTATACAGCTAGCACTACAGAAGCTCCTAATAAAGAAAAAATAACTGAAACAGTTGTAGATGTTGGAAGTCCTAATGTATTAAAGACATCAAGTAGTAATACATCTGTAATCATAACCGCTAAAAAGATGATAATTACGTCATTAAAAGTAAACATACTTGGCGTAAAAATTCCGTTTCTCGCAATTTCCATCATACCGTTAGAATAAAGCGCTCCAACAGCAACTCCTAAACTCGCAACAATCATAATGGTTTTAAACGAAACTGCCTTAGAACCAATAGCCGAGTTTAAGAAATTAACCGCATCATTACTCACCCCTACCATTAAATCGGTAATTGCAAGAATAGCTAATGCGATTAACATTATAATATAAATTTGTTCCATTTTTTTATGAATTAATTTCGATGCAAAATTCCTTTAAGAAATTTAGATTTACGTTAATTTAATGTTATCAATTTTGTATTTATATTCTATTTTAAATCCACCACATAACTTTAATTTAACATTAGAAGTTTCTACAATCTGACAAACAATACCGAAATGATTACTATTTATTTTATAATAAAACCATATATAAATATCTTTGCAAAAAAAATTATGGCAGCTGTTGAAATTCAAAATTATTTCGAAACCATTAAAACATTAATCTTAGAGTACTCACCAAAATTTATTGTCGCCATTATAATTCTTTTAGGTGGACTTTGGGCTACAAGCTTTATTACAAAAGCAGCAAAAAAAATAATGCTTAAGCGAAATGTTGAATTAACACTTTCAACTTTCATTGGAAACGTTATATTTTGGACATTACGCGTATTGTTGTTTGTAACTGTAATTTCAAAACTTGGTATAGAAACTTCTGCTTTTGTTACCATCTTAGGAGCTGCTGGCTTGGCTATTGGTTTATCTCTTCAAGGTTCACTTTCTAATTTTGCAGGTGGAATTTTGATTATTTTGTTTAAACCATTTAAACTTGGCGATGTGATAGAGGCACATGGCGAAACTGGAAAAGTAGACGAAATTCTTATTTTTTCTACTAAATTAATTACAGTAACAAATCAAGTAATTTATATTCCAAACGGAATTTTATCTAATGGAAAAATCAAAAATTATTCGCAATTAGGAATTAGAAGAGTGGATTTAGTCTTAAAAACAGCCTATGACTCAAATATTTCAGAGATTAAAAACACTATCCTTGATTTTGCAAAAAAACACCCATTTGTTATCCAAAATCCGAATCCGGAAATTATTATTAGTGAATTAACAGATGCTCACGTTATATTTACGGTAAAAGTTTGGACAAACAATTCGGATTACACTAAAGTTTCCTCTGAAATTCTAGAATTTAGTAAATCTGTAGTAAGGCTTTAAGTTACTTAGTTAAAACGAAATCTTTTAAATAATACGGTTCAAAATAAGCGACATCTACAAAGTCGCTTTTTTTGTATTTATCAAAAGACAATTCACTCATTTGTTTAGCCGAAGGAAATATCACATCTGAATGAAACACAAATTTATCACTGGTTAATGTATTTTTAAATTTTTCTGTTCCATCGCCAACCAAATGCATTTTTTCTGAAATTTCTTGATATGAAGTTTCATCAATAATTTCAGCTTGCGTATTTCTGATTTGCTTGTAACTTTTATCGTAAATAGCCGTAAAAACTTCCATTCTGCGAGCATCAATCATTGGAATGATGATTCCGTTTTCAATTTGAATTTGCTTTGCTAAAAGTTGCAATGTATCAATAGCAATCATTGGAATATTCAATGCATAACAAAATCCTTTAGCCGAAGAAACGCCAATACGCAAACCTGTATAGGAACCTGGACCTTGACTTACCGCAATAGCATTCAAGTCAGAAAATTGTAAATTATTTTCAGCCAGTAATTCTTCGATAAAAACGTGTAATTTTTCGGCATGGGAAAAATTTTGCTCTGCAATTTCTTTGCATGCAATCGCTTTTCCTTCCTTTGCTAAAGCAACAGAACAATTTTTAGTAGCGGTTTCTATATTTAGAATAATAGCCATATTTGGTTTTTTGAAAGGCAAAGTTAAGAAGATAAACCCGTAAAAAAAATAAGGCATAGTTTCCTACGCCTTATCTACCCAAATTAACTCATAAGAAATCTATTTCTTACTATCTTTTTTATCTTTTTCAGATTCAACACGAACTTTATCATTAGAAACTAAATCTTTTGAAACCGTTGTGTAAGGTCCAATAATAATTTCTTCTCCCGGTTTTAAACCCGAAATAATTTCAATATTGGTATCGTCTTGAATTCCAGTTTTAACTACTCTCAATTTTGCTTTATCTCCAACTTTCACAAAAACACATTCGTATTTTTTATCACTTTTTGGAGCCGTTCCTTTTTGTTCTTGCTCTTTTTTATCTAACTCAGCAACAATATCTTTTTTAACCGAAGTTGTATCGTCTTTAATTACAACTGCGCTAATTGGCACAGCTACAATGTTTTCTTTACGTTTTGTAATAATGTCAACTGTAGCCGTCATTCCTGGTCTAAATGGAGAGAAATTTTGAGGTTTTCCTTCTAATAAATCTTGGTATGATTCTTTTAAAATTCTAACTTTTACTTTAAAATTTGTAACCTGATCTGCTGTTAAAGTAGAACTTGCTGAATTTGAAATACTCGTAACAATTCCTTTAAACTCTCTTTTTAAATAAGCATCAACTTCAATATTTGCAGAATCTCCAATGTTAACTTTTACAATATCATTTTCGTTCACATCTACTTCAACTTCCATATTGTTTAAGTTCGCAATTCTTAAAATTTCAGTTCCTGCCATTTGCTGCGTTCCCAAAACTCTTTCACCTAACTCTACATTCAATAACGAAATTGTTCCATCTGCTGGTGCGTAAATAGTTGTTCTTCCTAAATTATCTTTTGCTTCTGTAACCGTAGCCGAAGCACTTTGCACTTGGTAATAAGCCGATTGTTTATTGGCAACCGCAACTTCATAAGCCGATACAATTCTATCCCATTCCGATTTTGAAATGATTCCTTTTTCGAATAATTTTTTATTTCGATCATAATTGGCTTTTGCTTCTTTAACTTTAGCGTCTGCTTGACTTAAACCAGCTTTTGTAGTTGACATAGAAGCCACAGAACGATTTACTCCAGATTCATATAAATCAGGATTGATTCTTACTAATAAATCTCCTTTTTTAACTTGTTGTCCCTCTTTAATTGGCAAAGCAATGATTTCACCTGAAACTTCAGATGATATTTTTACTTCAATTTCTGGCTGGATTTTTCCTGTTGCCGAAACCGTTTCTACAATTGTAGTTTGAGCAACTTTTGATAATTCAACGACCTTAGATTCATCGTTATTTCCAATTACACCACCTTTTTTAAGTCCAACTAATAACAAGATTAATCCGATTGCACTTCCTAATAAAATGAATATGGTTTTCTTTGACATGACTAGGTATTTATATTTTATTATTGTTTTTTAATTAATGGAATTCCAAAATAGAATTCTAATATTTTGGTTCTAAAAATGTAATCGTATTTAGTTCTCAATACTTCTGATTGTGCGTTTTCATAAGCTATTGTAGATTGAGAAAAATCAAATGAATTCATTAAACCTACTTCATAACGCTCTTTTGAAAAATTGAAAGATTGTTTTCTAGCTTCTAAAGTTTTTTGAGCGGCATCAAATGATTTTTTAGCATTAATAACATCATTATAAGCCTGATACACATTTCGCTCTAAATCTAATTCAGCCTGTTTCAATTGAAACTCTGAACGCTCTTGATTAATTTTAGCACGTTGTACTCTTCCTCTTGTAGCAAATCCATTTAAAATTGGAACGCTTAACTGTAAACCAACAGCTGTTCCATCAAACAATGACAATTGATCTGCAAAATTAAACGGTGTACTTTCAGACCAACGAGTATTATATCCAACAAAACCTGTTAATGTTGGTAAGTAAGAAGAACGTGAAATAGAGACATCTTTTTTAGCAACATCAACATTTGATAAAGCTATTTTTACATCTTTAACCGATTCTTTAGCTTTAGCCAAAATAGTCTCCTGAGTTTCATTTGTTATATTAGATATTGGTAAATCAATCACTTCATCTGAAATATCAAACGTAGCATAATCTTCTAACAATAAAGTTTGACACAAAGCAACTTTAGAAATTAAAAGCGCATTTTCAGTACTAATAATTTGTTGCTCTTGAGTAGCATCTGTAGCTTGTAATTCGAATATATCTCCAGCAGGAAGTGAACCTGCTTCTATTAATTCTTGGGTTCTTTTGATATTTTCTTTAGTAACTAAATTTTGATTTTTTTGAACTTTCAATTGTTCTTTATTAAACAATATTTGTAAATACGAATTCGCAATTGAAAGAGCAATATCATCTTTCATTTTATCTAGACGATATGTATTTGCTATCTTATTTAATTTTGCTCTTTGTAAGGTTTTCCAGTTTGCTAAACCATTAAATAACATTATGCCAGAATTTGCAGAAGCAGAAAACGATTTAAATGTTTGATTTTGAAATTGATTTGTTACAGGGTTAATACTTGCACCCGTATTTACGCTGTAATTAGCATTTGCAGTTAAAGTTGGTAAAAATCCCCCTATTGCCTCAAGTTTATCAATATTTGAAGTTTTTAAATCCAATTCCGATTGCTTTATCGAAATATTATTTTTTATAGCATAATCTACACATTCTTCCAAAGTCCATTTTTTACTTTGTGCCGAAAGTTGAAAACCTATCAACAATAGAAAAAAAACTATTTTTTTTGTTATCATTTTATGTGCTTTTATTCTCATTTCTTATAAGACCTCTTTTTCAATATTTTGTTACAGTATATCAATTAAAATTTTACTTTTACATCGAAAATTAGATCTCCTATGAAAACATTTCTTGTAATTTTTGCCTTACTTTTTACCTTGCTTCTAACCATTTCATGTGGTACAGCAAAAAAAATTGATGCCATAAAACCAGCACCTTCAAACGATAACCCTGTAGTTTTTAAAAATAAAGTTTCTTTTATTTCAATGCCTGTTGAAATAACATTGAAAGAACTCGAACAACAACTAAATAAAAATGTAACCGGATTAATATTTAACGATTCTATCTTAAATGATGATAAAACCGAAATGAAAATCTGGAAAACAGCCCCAATTAAACTAAGTGAAAATGATGGAAATATAGTATCAGTTATTCCATTGAAAATTTGGGCAAAATTTAAATATGGAACTGATTTTATGGGATTAAATGACACTCGTGAAATCAATCTAAATGGAATCATAACTTTAGACAGCAAAACGCATTTAACCAATTGGAAACTTACCACTACTTCTAAAATAGAAGATTTTAAATGGAGTGAAAGCCCTACGATTTTGGTAGCTGGAAAAAACGTTCCAATTACTTTTATCATCAATCCCACATTGAGCCTATTTAAATCGAAAATTTCGAAAAAAATTGATGAAGCTATCGATAAAACCTGCGATTTTAAACCTCATGTTTTAGACGCTTTAGACAAATTAAGCAATCCTATTTTAACAAGCGAACAATACGAAACTTGGTTTAAAATGGTTCCTTTAGAGTTATATGTTACGGAAGCCAAACTTAACAAAACTAAAATCATGTTGAACATGGGATTAAAATGCAACATGCAAACTATGGTGGGACAAAAGCCAAAAAGCGGGTTTGATGCTTCGAAAATTGTATTGAAACCAGTTGAAAAAATTCCGGATAACACAACTGTGTCGGTAGTAGCGGTTTCTACATTTGAAAGCGCAAGTAAAATTGTAACTAAGAATTTTCAAGGACAAGAATTTGCATCGGGAAGTAGAAAAATCACTGTTCAAAAAGTAGATTTATGGCAAAAAGATGGCAAAATGATTATTGCTTTAGATGTTTTGGGAAGTATTAACGGTACAATTTATTTATCGGGAATTCCGAATTACAATCCTATTACAAAAGAAATTTATTTTGATCAAATGGAATATGTTTTAAACACAAAAAGCGTTTTAATGAAATCGGCCAATTGGTTATTACATGGTACCATTTTAAAAAGTATTCAAGAAAATTGCCGCTATTCGATAAAAGGAAACTTAGAAGAAGGCAAACAAAATATGAAACCTTATTTAAACAACTATTCACCTATGAAAGGTGTTTTTGTAAATGGAACAATCAATGATTTCGAATTTGAAAAAGTTGAATTAACAGACAAAGCCATTATTGCTTTTATTACTACTAGTGGAAAAATGGATATTAAAGTGGATGGATTAGAATAAAACAAAAAAGTCGTTTCAATTGAAACGACTTTTTTTATATTTCTTTTTTCTTACCGTATTTTAATCTATAAATGGCATAACCTAAAACCCCAACTAATATGTATGGAATTGCCATTAAATATACTATTCCATCATTTACGGCTTCTGCTTTAACACCACCTTCTTCGCTTTCAAGAGCAGCACGACACATAGCACATTGCGCTTGAGCAGAAATGCTGATGACAAAAAAAACGATTCCAAATAAAAACTTTTTCATCTAATTTGCGTAATAAGGAGAAATCATTAAATAAACAACTACACCAGTAACCGCAACATATAACCAAATAGGAAATGTAATTTTTGCTATTTTTTTATGTTTATCAAATTGTTGTGACCACGCTTTTACATAAGTAGTTAAAACTAAAGGAATGATAATAATTGATAATAAAATATGCGTTATTAGGATAAAATAATACACGTATTTAATTACACCTTCACCACCAAACTTAGTAGAATCTGAAGTCATGTGATACGCTACATACATTCCAAGGAAAGCTACTGAACAAGCAATAGCAACTTTCATTAAATTCTCATGTAATTTTCTGTTTCCATTTTTGATAGCGATAACCGCAGCAACTAAAACCACAGCGGTTAAACCGTTGATTGTTGCATAAATTGGCGGTAAAAACGATAATGGTTGTACATCATACCCTAATTTTCTCAAATTCACTCCAAAAAGCAAAGCCACAACAGCAGGAATTGCTACTGATAAAACAACAATAAGTTTATTGTATTTTGTTTCTATATTATTTTCCATAATTATTCTTCAAGTAATTTTTTAATATCTTCTTTTATAGCTTCTACTCCAACAGGATCAAGTCCATCATAGTATAAAATTGGATTTCCTTGAGCGTCTTTTCTGCATCTTATTTTCCCATCTTTATCTACTAATGCAAATAAACCTGAGTGCTCAAATCCACCAGCAACTTTATTGTTTTCTCCAGCGTATAAGTTAAAACCTTTGTTTGCTAAACTGTAGATGTATTCTTTATCAGCTGTCAAAAAATGCCAATTGTAATGTTTTACTCCTAAAAGTTTGGCGTGTTCTTTTAAAACCTGTGGCGTATCATTAGATGGATCAATGGTTATAGAAGCAATTCCAAAATTTGGATTCCCATAAAATTCGTTTTGCAATTGCAACATGCTTTCATTCATTTTAGGACAAATCGTAGGACATGTAGAGAAGAAAAACTCTACCACATACACTTTTCCTAAATAATCCGCATTAGAAATTGTTTTATTGTCTTGATTCGTTAATTTGAATGCTGGAACTGGACCAATTTCAACCAAATCTGATTTTTGAAATTTAGCAATGATTTTTGGTACTGCCCAAATTCCAAAAATCAAAACGATGAATGAAATTCCGATGTATGATTTATTCTTCATGAAAATTACTTTTGTTTTTCAATATTCTCTTTGATGTTATCACGGAAAGCATCTTTTCTTTCGTTTTTATTCTTCTTGAGCGCCAAACGATACTCACGAAGAATGATTTTTACATCATCTGTCATTTCATTATGTAAATCGGCTGCCGAAATAGTATTGTAACTTTCTTTGTACTCCTCCTCACCTTTTTTGTTTTTACCTTTTCTTCCGCGATGATTCAATTCTTTATCTACGATAATTACAGCAGGAGTTCCTTTATTTTCATCCAATTGTCCCATTAATTTAAAGCTATCATAGAATTCTTGAATTTTATCTGGAGTTGAAAAAACAAATCTCCATCCTTTCATATCGCCAGTTATTGGTGCTAATTCATCTATAATTTGTTGGCATTTCTTTTCATTCCCTAAAGGAACCACCATTATCATTTGGAAATCTTTGAAGCCTTTGTACTTATTATAAATCTTCTGATTTAAATTAAAAAAGTTACCGCGATTTTCAATAACACTATCACCAACAAAACCTAAAACGGTTATCTTACCTTTCATAGACTCTTTCGAACCATCTAAACTTGTCCAATCGGATGGGATATCTTGGTTGTTCTTTGAAATTGTTGGTAAAAAAAGAGAATTGTGAGATGCCGTTGAAAAAACTAGATAAATAGCGATAGGCAATATAAAAAGTGAAATGAGGACTAATTTATTTTTCATTATATGAAACTTATTTTGTTCCTACAAAAGTAAAAAAAATCCCGATGTAAATCGGGATTATATAATAGAAACAAGTG
>NZ_CALBSN010000154.1 GCF_937967675.1 uncultured Flavobacterium sp.
CATATCCAATTCAGCATCAAAACGAGTTGAAAAACCTCTTTCTGCAACATCAAATTGGTGGGATGAAACCCCTAAATCAGCTAAAATTCCATCTACTTGCTTGATTCCGTGGAAACGTAAAAAACGTTTTATGAATCTGAAATTTTCGTTGATTAAAGTAAATCGCTCGTCGTCAATTGCATTTTTCAATGCATCTAGATCTTGGTCAAAAGCAAATAATTTTCCATTTTTGGCCAAACGACTCATAATTTCTCTCGAGTGACCGCCACCACCAAAAGTAACATCCACATATACTCCATCTGGATGAATATTCAATCCATCAACTGTTTCTTTTAACAATACTGGATTATGATATTCCATCTTCGTCGTCATTAAAATTACCCATTACTTCTTCTGCCAAGTCTGCGAAATCACCCACAGCGTTTTCAATCGCATTTTCGTACTTATCTTTATCCCAAATCTCGATGATATTAATAGC
The DNA here is from genome assembly GCF_937967675.1 of uncultured Flavobacterium sp. Classification (GTDB taxonomy): domain Bacteria; phylum Bacteroidota; class Bacteroidia; order Flavobacteriales; family Flavobacteriaceae; genus Flavobacterium. The sequence goes on from NZ_CALBSN010000154.1 coordinate 479, forward strand.
TGAATTCAACACAATATCTTTATCAATTTGAGCAAAAACCACTAAATCTTTCGAAATCAAAAGTCGTCCTGTTGCATCAATCTCAATCATTTTAACTCCTGCTGTAAATCTTCTAATAAAATCATCATTTTTTTTATTGAAACGATTTAGCTTATTGATTTTCAACATCATTTTATTCCATTCCGCCATTGGAAATAATTCCAAACAAGGTTGAAAAACCGAACGTTTCAACACGAAACCATCCTCTAAAGAACCTAATTGTTTCTTTAGCGAAGTAGGAAGCATCAACCTTCCTTTAGCATCCACTTTACACTCGTATGTTCCGATTAATGTTTTCAACTTTTCTTTTTGATTAGAATATGGACAAATTTAGAAAAAATTTACCACTTTTTACCACATACTACCACTTTGTTAATAAGTTTTTGGATTTTAAAACTCGGTTTTCCACTTTTAACAAAGTAATATTTGCAAAATCAAGATTTGAGAAGTGATTATTCTTAAAAATTAAACGCTACTTTTTTCTGTTTTAGAAATTAAAAACTTATAAAATTGTTGATAACTAACATTTTACAAGTTGTAAAAACTTAAAAACAACTCTGTTAAATTTTTCTTTTCATTCTTTAATAAAATAGTATATTTGTCAAACATTAGAACTAATACCTTAAGTGGAACTTATGTTAAAAAAAGAAAAAAAATACACCTATTTTGAAGCTGGCGAAGGTACCCCAATAATCATTCTTCATGGTTTAATGGGCGGCCTAAGTAATTTTGATGGTGTGGCAAATTTTTTTCCTCCTAAAGGATATAAAGTGGTGATTCCAGAATTACCTATTTACACACAAAATATTTTAAAAACCAACGTTAAAGCCTTTTCAAAATTTGTTAAAGATTTTATTATTCATAAAGGATTTGATCACGTAATTCTTGTTGGAAATTCGCTAGGCGGACATATCGGATTGTATTTTACCAAGATGTATCCAGAACTTGTAAAAGCGTTAGTAATTACAGGAAGTTCAGGTTTGTATGAAAGTGGAATGGGTGAAAGTTACCCAAAACGCGGTGATTACGAATACATCAAAAAGAAAGCGCAAGACGTTTTTTATAATCCAGAAATTGCAACTAAGGAAATTGTTGACGAAGTTTTTGCAACAGTTAACGACAGAATCAAATTGATTAAAACCTTAACAATTGCCAAAAGCGCTATTCGTCATAACATGGCAAAAGATTTACCAAAAATGACGACTCCAACATGTATTATTTGGGGTAGAAATGACAAAGTAACACCTCCAAATGTTGCCGAAGAATTTGATAAATTGTTACCCAATTCAGAATTATTTTGGATTGAGAAATGTGGACATGCTGCCATGATGGAGCATCCTGAAACATTTAATCAAATTTTGTTTGATTGGTTACAAAAGAAGAATTTATAATAGTTCCCCTTTTTGGGGAATTTTATTTTAGAATACTATGAAAATTAATACCGCCGAATTCGTAATTAGTAATTCAGAAGTGGATAAATGTCCAAAAGATCGCTTACCTGAATACGCTTTTATTGGTCGTTCCAATGTAGGAAAATCATCCTTGATTAATATGTTGACGAACCATAAAAATTTGGCAAAAACCTCATCAAAACCCGGAAAAACCCAGTTAATTAATCACTTTAAAATCAATAATAATTGGTTTTTAGTGGATTTACCAGGTTATGGTTATGCTCGAGTTTCTAAGAAAACCAAAGCAGTTTTCCAACAATTTATTATGGATTATTTTGAGCAAAGAGAGCAATTGGTTTGCGCCTTTGTTTTAATCGACATTCGATTAGAAGCTCAAAAAATCGATTTGGAATTCATGGAATATTTGGGAGAAAGCGAAATTCCGTTTGCGATTATTTTTACCAAATCAGATAAATTGGGAAAAAACAAAGTCAACAATCATGTTGAAGCTTACAAGAAACAATTGTTAGCAGGCGATTGGGCTGAAATGCCTCCTTATTTTGTTACCTCATCATTAGAAGCTACAGGTAGAGAAGGAATTTTAGAATATATTAATCAGATAAATGAAGACATTTTTAAAGATAATGGCTTTATTTAAAAAATAAACATAACAAAAAAGTCGCTATTTCTAGCGACTTTTTTTATGCTTTTAAATCCATTTTTTCGGCGAAGTACTCACAGAAATCTCTCATGGTATCTGACATTTTTTCATCAGCAGTTGCGCGTTGAAAAGTATCTGCCATGGCTACTAAAGTTTGATGGAAGAATTGTTTCATTTCATCTACTGGCATATCTTTTGTCCATAAATCAATACGAAGGGTTTCTTTAGCTTTGCTATCCCAAACTGACAATAACATTGCTTTAGCTTCTTCTTGTTCCACTCCACCATCTTGTGCTGTCCATAATAACTTATCTGGAACGTTATTTTCGTCTAAACCTACGGTGATTTTTATATCAGATGTTTTCATATTTATTGCTTCTTTGGTTTGTATTTTGAATTATCGAAAATGGTTTTAGCATCCATTGCTAATAATTGTTCTAAAGTTACATCTTCATTATTTTCCATGTAACTTCTTACGATTTGCCAACCTAACCATTGCCCCACTCTTCCAGGAGTTTGGTTATCAATTTCTAAATAGAATTTTGAAAATGGCGCTGGTCTTATAAATCGCATTTCATTTTTAGGATTAGAATCAAACAATAATTTGTTTTCGACTAAATTACTCCACATAAAATATTCATTCGCTTGACAAAATTTGATTTGCAAATCGGTGTAACCAATTTTATCCGCATCAGAGTAAAATGGAATTAACTTATCCTTTACATACAATTCTTTTCCATAATAAATCATAGCTGATAATAAAGTTCGGTCTGCTGGAGGAGCAATTTTACCGTAACAAAAAGTTGATACTAAATCAGGTAAAATTTGATTTGACTCTAAACTTTGCTTTTTATACTCAGGAAAATCGACATAAAAACGGTGTTCTTTTCCTAGATAACAATCTAATGAGACTAGAGCCAAAGTATCCACATAAAATGCCTTTGCATCTGTATCCACTTCATTAATTAAGGTAATTACTCTTGGCGTTTTGAATTTTGGAAAATAATACTGCACATAGGCAAACATTTTCTCCATATCAGATTCAATTGGACCTAATGTTGGATATTTTATTTGTACTTCTTTGTACAATTCCTTCAATAATGGATTTTTCAACTTATTAACCCAAACCGAATCTGGATTTCCTTCTGGAAAAAAGAATGGATATTGCGCTTTGATTTTTTGCAAATCTTCAGGTTTTGATTGATAAAAAGCTTGATCAAATCGCTCCACTTTAAACTCAACTGGAATTTTTGCAACAGCTTCCTCTACTTTGCTTTCATCTTTACAAGAACACAAAGCAACAATGACAAGCGCAAATAATAATTTCTTCATATAGGGTATTTTTTATACTTTTATGGAACCAAAATTAGTTTGCAAATATACATTTATCGACTCATAAATTTTCATAAAAAAATGACAAATTCTAACACATTTCAAGCCGAAAAAATCAACCAACATATTGTACAATGGTTACACGATTATGCTATTAACGCAAAAGTAAAGGGTTTTGTTGTGGGAATTTCTGGAGGAATAGATAGTGCTTTAACATCTACTTTATGTGCCCAAACAGGTTTGCCTACACTATGTATTGAAATGCCTATACATCAAGCGGAAAGTCACGTTAATAGAGCTAATGAGCACATTGACCAGTTAAAAAAGCGTTTCCCAAATGTTTTTAACGAAAGAGCGGATTTGACACCTGTTTTTGAAAATTTTAAAAATCAAGTTCCCTCTAGTGAAAATGAATCGGTATTAAATTTGTCTTTAGCAAACACTCGTGCCCGTTTACGCATGACAACATTATATTATTTTGCAGGATTAAACGGATTTTTAGTAGCCGGAACTGGAAATAAAGTTGAAGACTTTGGCGTAGGCTTTTTTACAAAATATGGCGATGGTGGTGTAGACATTAGCCCTATTGCTGATCTAGTTAAAAGTGAAGTACGTTTACTAGCAACCTATTTACAAATACCTGAAAGCATTTTAAAAGCTAAACCCACAGATGGCTTGTTTGGTGATGAAAGAAGTGACGAAGACCAAATTGGAGCAAATTATGATGAGCTTGAGTGGGCAATGAAACAAATAGACCAAGGCAAAACTAGTGCCGATTTTTCAGGAAGAGAGGCCGAAGTTTTTAAAATTTTCAGAAGATTAAACAGAGTTAACCAACACAAAATGAATCCTATTCCAATTTGTAAAATTCCTGATAATTTAAAATAATTACATTTTTAATTAACAAGTAATTACATTTTTTTTAGTAACTTTGATATTATATTATTAATACTATAATTTTTTAGTTATGATTAAAATAGGTATAGCAGATAGTTTACCAGTTGTAGTTCATGGATTACAATCCTTTTTTCATGGTAACACTAAAATGGAAGTTATTGGATCGGCTAAAAATTTAGAATCTTTACTTTCACTTTTAGAGGCAAAACGTTGTGATATTCTTATCCTAGATGTAGAATTAGATGGATTGCCAAGCATCAGAGACATTAAAAATTTGATGAAAGATTTTCCTGAAACTAAAATCGTTATGTTTACAAATGTTTCCGAACAGATGTATGCTCCAACAGCAATAAAAGCAGGAGTTTCAGCATACGTTTCTAAGAGAAGTGATTTAAAAGATCTAGAAGCCACAATTACAAAAGTAACTGAAGGCAAAGTTGTCTTTAGCGAAACGGTTAAGAAAAGCATTGAAATGCTTAGTAAAGGAAAAAAATCGGAGCGATTGTTTAAAAAATTATCTACAAGAGAAATTGAAGTACTTCGTTACCTAAATGATGGTAAGAAAAACAAAGAAGTAGCTCAAATACTTGGTTTAGATGAAAAAACAATTAGCACTTACAAATTGCGATTATTAGCCAAACTAGATGTAACTAACCTCGTGGATTTATTAAAAAAAGCAAAAGATTTAGATGTAATTTAATTGTATCTTGACAAAACTCTACCCAAGTTTTTAGAAAAGATATGTGTTAACCCCAAATAAGCCATTACCATTTCCAGAGTTTCTGAGTTGTCAGAATTTTCATCGGACGAAATTGAATTTTTCAAATCGTCTATAATGTTATTGACTAAATACCATCGCAATGTGATAATCGTCTCGGTTACGTATTGGCTTATGGTGGATTCCTTTTGTTTTACATAAATTTGTTGTACTTCCCAATTGTGTAATACCTCACGTTCTTCATTCATAAGAATCGTGGAGACTTCTTGCGCTAATTCTTCAGGAAGTTGCATCAAATATTTATCCAATTCAAATGACTCATTTTCATTAAAATATGCAATTAAATGATTGTAAATTTCTTTGAAAATTGGATTTGCCAGTTCTACCTCATCTTCTTGCAAACTCAGATAGATTCGTTGGAAAACTTTATAGGTATTTTGCTCTTTTACCTCAACCATTTCTCCTTCCTCATTCTGACTTAAAATAGTATCTTCAAATTCGGCTTCTTTATCGCCATACAACAACAAAATCTGAATGATTTTATGTTCCAATTCATATTGAATATCAACTTTTGATGTAGGTTGAGTAACATCATTTCTTACGATTTCAAATGCCTTTTGTTCCTCTTTATATTGTTTATTAGCTTCCGATAAATCTTTCTTTACTAATTGCGCTAAGGTATTAAAAAGTACATCTTCGGAAATATCCATGATTCTG